>DTSF01000261.1:5799-8295 GCA_012965485.1 Dehalococcoidia bacterium | reverse complement strand
AGGGAATTGCTTGAGTTATTCTCAATGGGGGTTGGGAATTACACGGAAGATGACATAAAAAATGCTTCTAGAGCATTTACAGGGTGGACTTTCAGGCAGCCATTATCCCTTTACCCATATGGACATCACCATGCTGATTTCGAATTCATTCCTGAAGATCATGATTATGATGAGAAAGTATTTCTTGGACATGTCGGTAATTTTGACGGGGAAGACATAATAGATATCATCGTGGAACAAAATGCAGCAGCGAAATTCCTATCACGACATTTGTACAATTTTTTTGTGGAAGATGAGGTTCAAGTACCTTCATGGGAAACAATAGAACCTAAAAACCCCCAGGCCATTGAAGAACTAACCAAGGCGTACATGGAATCCAAAGGAGACATGAGACACATATTGAAGACATTGTTTAATTCAAATTTTTTCAAAAATTCTTTGATCTTGCCCAAAGTAAAAAGTCCCACAGAACTTATAGTCGGGGTAATTAAGCAAACAGGTGAATTCAACACTCCTACTCCAGGAATTCACGAGTTTGCTGTCACCACCCTCAATGGATCTGCATTTGAGGGACCACTTGCTATTATGGGCCAAAGACTCATGAATCCACCCACCGTAGAAGGCTGGCATACTGGATCCGAATGGATCGACTCAGGCACGTTAAGTGAAAGGATAGGATTTGTTGAAAAACAGTTTGCAGATCCTACGAAACCAGGAGTTTCCCAAATGGTGAGCCGAGCTGGAAGTTTGGATGACAATCCGTCTGAGCTAGTAGACAGATGCCTAGATCTGCTAGGAGCGGTAAACGTTCGCCATGAAACCTACCAATCCCTAACAGATTATGCTCAAGAACTTAAAGAATTAGAGGATTCTGCTGGAGTTCATAATCTCATCCAGATGACGGCGTCTACCGTCGATTACCAGTTTGCGTAGAGCATAAAGAGAGGTAACCAAAATGACCACTGAAACTAAAGAAAAAACGCTTGTCGTAATCCAATTGACTGGCGGTAATGATTTTATGAATACTATAGTCCCTTATAACAATGAACATTATTACGACGCTCGAAAAAAAATTGTAATCAGTCAGAATGATGTACTACCAATTAACGAAACATTGGCCATCAACAATAATGCCAGACCTTTAAAAAGACTATTCGATGAAGGAAAGGTGGCAATAGTTCAAGGAATCGGATATCCAAACTCAAACAGATCTCATTTTCGTGGAATGGATATATGGCATACTTGCGAACCTGACAGAGTTGGTAGTGAAGGATGGTTAGGGTTAGCCATAAAGGACCTAGATCCGAAAAGTGAAAATGTCCTAACTGGAGTTAATATAGGCCAAGGGCTACCTAGGGCTATGTCTGTCTCAGGGGTACCTATAACCTCGGTAGGAGATTTAGAAGGCTATGGGGTGATGAATAAAATAGAACAAGAGCGATTAAAGGAAAGATCCCTGCAAACCTTCAAAGACATTTACGGGCAAGCTATCGGAAGTGGACAGGTAGCTGAATATATTGGGAAAACCGGATTAGATGTTTTAAAAGGGGCCGACTTACTGGCAAATGTGGCCACTCAGTACAAATCCTCTGTTGAGTATGCTGACAACTCTATAGCGAAAAGTTTAAGAGACGTGGCTCGGGTACATTTTGCTGATTTAGGTACCAGGGTTTTTTATACCAACCATGGTGGATACGATACTCACGCCAATGAAATGCCTACACATCCCAAATTACTGAGTGATCTAAGTGGGGCCATCTCTGATTTTATGGATGATCTTAAAGAACATGATGCGGCCGACGATGTTGCCATACTGGTCTTCACAGAATTTGGTAGGCGAATGAGAGACAACGGCAGTGGTACTGATCATGGATCAGGGGGAGGAGCCTTCCTAATAGGTAACAATGTGAAAGGAGGACTTTATTCAGAATATCCCTCTCTAAACCCTAACGACTGGGAACATGGAGAAGATTTAAAGCACACTATAGATTTCCGTGGAATATATGGCACCGTATTAGAGCAGTGGCTAGGACTCGATGCGAAGCCAATTGTAAAGGGCGAATTCGAGCAGATAAAACCTTTTTATATCTAGTACATTAGGAGAACTACGATGACTCGACCACATGGCCTATTGAGAGCTGGCTACCCGTATTCGACAACTTTAGGAATGAGGCGAGTGACCAATTTTCCTACAGATATCGCTTTTGGCGAGGGCAACGTTTTGTATGTGTTGCTTAGATCAGAAGGTGTCGCCACCATCCGTATATGGTCTCGAGACGATATGGAAGAATTGACCGACGAGCTAAAGGGATTTGGTACTTTCGGATCTGAAGATGGGCAACTTAGATGGCCCGTCAACATCATCACTGACGATTCAAGAAACATATTCATCAGTGATGAAGCCAATCACCGCATAACCAAATTTGATCCGGAAGGTGAGTTCATCAGCAAATTTGGAAGGTATGGTCAAGGTAAAGGCGAATTCGATGGACCTTC
>DTSF01000261.1:0-5789 GCA_012965485.1 Dehalococcoidia bacterium | reverse complement strand
GGATTCGCACTGGATAGTAACGAACATTTTGTAGTATGTGACTCAAAAAATAATCGGATCCAGAGATACACAAAAGATGGTGAACACATAGATTCTTTTGGTTCTTACGGCTCAGAACCAGGTCAATTTAATCTCCCATGGGGGGTGGATTGTGATGAAAGTGGGGACATATATATTTCTGATTGGGGTAATCACAGGGTACAAATTTTTTCTCCAGATGGCGAACTCAAAAACGTTGTGGGTGAATTTGGGAGTGGCAACGGACAATTCAATAGACCAACCGGTATTACTGTAGACAAACACGGGGACTTTTATGTGGCTGATTGGGGTAATAACAGGGTTCTTATGTACAATTCAGAAGGCCAATATATATGGAGTTTTTATGGTGATGCCACCTTATCCAAGGTGGCTCGCAATTATATGTTGACCAACGCTGTTCCAAACCGATTAAGAGAAATGGGAAAGCTTGAGTCAGAAAAATATCTGAGAAGACCGCGGTCGGTAAGGATAGACGATGACTTCAGGTTATACATACCTGATTTTGAATCTTACAGAATCCAAGTTTATCAAAAAGACTTCATAGAACTGGACCAAACTCAGTACGCAGGGCCACTACGAAACCCTACTTTAGAAGTAACTTAATATCTCCCTCTGATTGCCAGGGCATACATATATGACAAGTGCAGGAAACATTGAACCGGAAATAAAGCAGACCCTGGAGATGTTAGGTATAACCTACACCTGGATTGTTGTAGATCCAGATTTCGCCGACACTGAAAATTTCTGCCGGAAGTATGACTACCCTATGGAAAAATCAGGAAACACTATTCTGGTGGCCTCTAAGAGAGGTGAAAAAAAATATTGTGCCTGTATCGTTTTAGCCACCGCCAAACTTGATGTAAATAAAAAAGTTAAGGAATTAATGGAAGTTTCCAGACTCTCTTTTGCTAATGCCGAGGAGACCGCCCACGTAACTGGTATGATGATTGGCGGTGTGACTCCTATTGGTCTACCCGACACGCTGCCAGTTTTCATAGACAGTGATGTGATGACAATTGATTACGTCATAATAGGGGGAGGAAGTAGATCAGGTAAAATACAGGTAAGTCCTCAAGAACTACTCAAACTACCAAACTCCAAGGTCGTTCAAGGTCTGTCTAAAACTTAACTACCCCTGCCAATCCATTATAAAATCCCGTTGTATTTGAGTTTCTGGTGACGCCCGAAAAGAACCTGCGACACCTGATCGCAAATTCATTATTTCATCTAAAGCTTCTTCACCGGCTAACCCGTGTCTAACCAGGTAACATCCAACGACTGTGCCGGTCCTACCTAGCCCTCTAAAACAGTGTATATAGACAGGTCTATTGGATTTTATTTGAGAATCAATTAGATCTAAAATGTCTTTCATATAACTAATATCAGGTATCCCTCGATCAGTTATAGGAAATCGGAAATATTCAGATTTAAGTGATCGACGACGTCGCTCTGAATGGAGGTACCTACGATAGTCTGGCCTTTCACCAGGCTCTGTCAAATCTATGAAGCAAGATATACCACAATCCATAAGATTCCCGATTTTGTATGATGGGGTGTTCTTATCCCTAAACTTGGCTTTAAACATACCGGAAACAGAATTTACAATAGTTGCTATAGTGGTGGACGGTCGGAATGACAACTGGTTACCGGGGTATTCTCCGGCCGCCAGTTTACCCTGATCGACCCAGTAAGCGAAAACATTCAAATGATCGTTGGCATTATCAAACATGAGTATAAAATTATACCGTGGAAACTATAAATTACAGAAAACAATTTGTACGCTGAAGGTGCATTAATGGTATCAAAATGTGACAAGGACAATAACTTAGTCTGGATAGATCTTGAGATGACTGGCCTCGAGGATGACCACTTAATTATAGAAGTAGCATCTATAGTTACTAATGGGAATCTCGAAGAGTTGGCGGAAGGCCCATCTTTAGCCATTTATCGCAGTATATCCGAGATGCAGAACATCAATGATTGGTCTAAAGAGCAGCATCATAAATCAGGTCTACTTAAACGTGTCTCCGAATCAACCGTAACGGTATCTGCGGCGGAAAATCAAACTCTCACATTTTTAAAGAAATGGGTTTCAGTTGATAAGTCCCCGATATGCGGCAATTCTATTGGCACAGATCGGAGATTTATAAGAAGAGAAATGCCACAACTCGATAAATTTTTACATTACAGGATGATTGACGTATCTACAATAAAAGAACTGGCAAGGAGGTGGTATCCAAAGGCGGATCTACCAGAAAAAGAAGGGACACATCTTGCATTAGAAGATATCCGAGAAAGCATTGAAGAATTGAGATGGTATAGAAAAACATTTTTCCATACTGAGATCTAACTCTAAGGAGATTCGAAAATTTGATAAAAAGAGTTCTTGGGAAGACTGGAATGGAGGTTTCATTATTAAGCCTGGGTACAGGCGGTGCAAGGCAACTCGGTCAAACAATCGGGCATTCCATATACGATCAAAAAAGACTGGTCAAAGCAGCCCTCGACATTGGCATCAATATTTTCGACACCGCTACTCATTATGGAGATTCAGAATCTATATTGGGCAAATGTTTATCAGGCATACCGCGGAATTCGTTTCTACTATGTACCAAATGGCCTGCCAGAGATGAGGTGAACAACACTATCGACGACCATACCAAACTAATCAAATCCATAGAAAAGAGCCTAGAAAGGCTTCAAACAGATTATATAGATATAATGCTTTTTCACGGGATTATGCCTCACGAATACGATCTAATCGTTGAATCCCTTTACCCAACGATGGAAAGATTGAAATCTGAAGGGAAAATTAGAAGTATTGGTTTTAGTAGCCGCTTTTCTGAGGATCCTGGCCAAAAAGGTATCGAATTAGGCTTATCGAAACATCCAGAATTATGGGATGTCGTGATGCTGAAATATGGAATATTGAACCAATCGGCAGCTGCGAAAATATTACCTTTGGCCCGAAATCACAATATCGGAGTAATTAACATGGCTGCGGTCAGAGTAAAATTGCCTGATCCTATTCTTTTAGAGCAATTAATCTCTAAATGGAAATCTTCTGGGCTGATAGATAATGACTCTCTTCCTACCAATAATCCACTTGGTTGGCTGGTTAAAGACAATGTGAAATCTGTAATAGAAGCCGGATACAAATTCGCCGCTGAACCGAGTTCGATCTCTACGGTATTGACAGGAACCGCCTCAGTTGAGCATCTAAAAATGAATGTTGAGAGCATGAAAGAACCCTCTTTGATAGAAGATCACATGGATAGGCTTAAAGCGACTTTGAGCCATATCATCGAATACGCGTAATATATATGGTGAAAGACCGCAAAGATTGCGCACATAGGACCTAGATCAGTGGAAGACAGAATTAATCGAGATTTTATTAGAGATATAGTCAAAGAGGATTTAGCATCGGGAAAACACGAATCCATCACCACTAGGTTTCCTCCAGAACCGAACGGATATCTCCATATAGGGCACGCGGCGTCTATTTGTCTGAATTTCGGAATAGCTGAAGAAAATGATTCAGCGAACTGTAATCTTAGGTTCGATGATACTAATCCTTCAAAAGAGAACACCGAATTCGTGGAGGCCATCAAAGAAGACATCAAATGGCTAGGCTTTAGCTGGGACGAAAGAGAATATTTTGCGTCTGATTATTTTGAAAAACTATATGGATTTGCTGTCACACTTATAGAGAAAGGGAAAGCCTATGTTGACAGCCAAAATCAAGAAAAAATCAGGGAAAATAGAGGAACACTCACACACCCTGGAAATGACAGCCCATACCGCAGCAGAAGCGTCCAGGAAAATATAGCTCTTCTCAAAGAGATGCGGGCTGGGAAGCATCAGCCTGGCTCACATGTACTAAGAGCGAAGATTGACATGTCGTCGCCTAACCTAAATATGAGAGACCCGGTGATGTATCGGATCCTAGATACTCCACATCATCGCACCGGAAATACATGGCCCATCTACCCTATGTATGATTTTGCACACGGTCTTTCAGACTCAATTGAAGAGGTCACCCATTCCCTGTGCACAATGGAATACGAAGATCATAGACCTCTTTATGATTGGTTTATAGATGAGCTAAAAGTATTCAAATCCCGACAAATAGAATTTGGCAAAATATTCCTGAGCCATACCATATTAAGTAAAAGAAATTTAACTAAACTAGTCGAAAACAATTTAGTGACCGGGTGGAATGACCCTAGAATGCCTACAATCTCAGGCATGCGGCGTCTAGGATACAGCGCCCACTCGATAAGGGAATTTTGTCAGAGAGTCAGTATAACCAGAAGATGGAACACAGCTGAAATAGAGCTCCTAGAGCATTGTCTCCGAGAGGACTTAAATAAAAAGGCCCACAGGGCACTCGCGGTTTTAAAACCTATCAAATTAGTCATAGAAAATTATCCGGAAAACCAAGTCGAATATTTGGAAGCTTCTAACAATCCTCAAGATGATTCCAGCGGAATTAGAAAAATTCCATTTTCCAGAGAACTCTACATTGAGCAAGATGATTTTATGGAAACCCCACCCAAGAGGTTTTTTAGACTAACTCCAGGAAGGGAAGTCAGGTTGAGATATGGGTATTTCATTACATGCAAAGAGGTAATAAAAGACCCAGTAACTAATGATATTATGGAGATCAGATGTACCTATGACCCTGATACACGTGGTGGAAATGCTCCAGATGGTAGAAAAGTCAAATCGACCATTCATTGGGTCAGCGCTAACCATGCTATTAATGCGGAAGTAAGACTGTATGAAAGACTTTGCCTTGACCCGGAACCTGACATATCAGATGGCAAAAATCTAGAATCGGTTCTGAATCCAAATTCCCTCGAAGTCATTAATTCTGCAAAGCTTGAACCCAGTCTCAAAGAATCAACTTCTGGCAACCCAATTCAATTCGAAAGACTGGGCTATTTTTGCTTGGATTCTGAGGATTCCAAAGACAAGGATAACCTCGTGTTCAACAGAACAGTTTCCCTTAGGGATAGTTGGGCCAAAACCCAGTCACGTAATTAGATACGAAACATCAGGATCTGCTTTGATTGGGATTTTTGCAAAAAAGGAATCCTATACTGCCAACTAACGCTGCCAGGGCTAGGATATAAAAAGCCATATCGTAGCTACCGTAGTGATCAAACATAAGCCCAGCCACATATGGCCCTACAGTCATCAATAGCATCATCGGTAACATGGACACGCCTAAAACACTCCCAAATGCTTTTCGTCCGAAATACTCTCCCCTTATCGCTGTACCAAGTGGAATTCTGGCTCCAAAACCTAATCCGTATACAACAACAAATATAGAAGCCATGTAAACACTGGTAATAAATGTTGCATATATAACACCAACCGCCTGTATTATCCCAAAAACACAAAGAGATAAGTTTTTAGGAACTCTATCCCCTAGATAGCCTCCGAAAATTTGGGCCGCTCCAGAAAAAAGCATTGTGGAACCCCATATCCATGCTCCTGTTTGAACTGACATTCCCTGATCCTTTAATGCCAAAATCAGATGTACAGTCATCGTGCCGATAAGCATCGCAGATGTGCCGTTACAAATTGCCAAACCCCAAAACACCGGCATCTTTATAATCGTCATGATTGGAAAGTCATTGTCGAGTCTTGTAGTTAAATTTCTATCTAAATCTTTTTTCTCTTTTTCCGCAAAACCCCTTCCATCTGGAATTTCGCCTAATTCCTCAGGAGAATTTCGTATA
>DTSF01000260.1 GCA_012965485.1 Dehalococcoidia bacterium | reverse complement strand
GTTGGATTTGGGGAATAATTGGTGTTTTAAGTGGCATAGCCGTCGCTGGGGTTTACGTAGCTGAAAGACCGTTTGTTCTTTCTATAGCTCGTCCCGGTCGAGTTGGAGAATATTTTAGTCTAAATAGTATGTCAGGTCGTCTTTCTGCCGTGGCTGGACCATTTTCTTGGGGGGTAATTTCCGTGACACTAGGGCTGGGGCAAATTGCAGCAGTGCTCTGGCTTACAGCATGTCTTTGTTTGGCACTTATTGCACTTAGCGGGATTAAATTCAAACAGCCCGGAACATGACTTATCTTGAAGGAATGCTCAGGTCAATCTGGCCTTGCCTGCACCCTTTTGTGAATGGAAGTTCTTTTCTGTCTTATATCATCGTTACCTCTGGGTAATTTAAGTCCTATTTGCCCGTTCTTTTCTTATTGTCTCAATTAGATAGAAAAGCCAAATCGGTAATGCGACGATCGCTATAGAGAGGGTTTCTCCGGGGGATTCTTCACCTAGTTCGTTTTCTAACAATGCATATCGCAATGTTTCTGGAATACCAGCGGTCAACGATATGAGAGTTACTAACGTGAAAATTATCAATCCAGCAAATAAATAAATCCTCCTCATCATATCGGAGCTTTCTTCTTCAGTTTCTATCCATCTTCTTCCAAAATAATGGACAACGAGAAGAGATAAACCAATCATGGCCATGCTCAATCCGTTGATGAGATTCCCCCGTATGGCAAAGTCAATCCGTTCAGGCAGCGTTCGTGGTTCACCATCCAAATGAGCCGGGTAATTTTCCCGCTGCCTTTCCTCTTGGTCATAGCGATGTTCTTCATATACATCACCATAACTGAATTCTGGGCCGACAATCTCTCCAAACCCAACTTTCAATAATGTTGATAACCCACCAATGGCAAATAGCCCTACGCTTATCAAAAGAACAACGTAGAAATAGATTCGCATCGCGGCCCTGAAAGAAAATTTTATTGGAGTGACACCGCCTAATTTTGAAAGCAAGTAGATAATTCCACCGATAATCAGGACAGGTATCGCCAAAGCAAATAATCCACCAATGATTGGAAAAATGATATCCATCGAGTGAATTCACCTCATATCTGTTTGTGTGGTCTAAGGAGCCCCCAACCTGTGAGAAGGTTTCGATTTAGCAAGAAACATAGCCCCTGCGCAGACAATCCAAGATATTCCCATACACGCAAGGCCAAATCCATATCCGCCTGTACGATCAAAACTTTGAGCCATCAATAAAGGGCCTATAGCCATAACCCCAAAAGTGACCGGCATCGACATTCCTGCAATCGCACCCAGGTGCCTTCGACCAAAATAGCTAGGCCACACCAATTGCTGGGTGCCGACAAAACCACCTATGCCAAAGCCAACAAATGCCGAGTAAATGAGCGCACTATAGCCATGTCGGTTTAACTGAGACGTTCAAAACTATGAAACATTAGGGGCAAGTGCATTTGCTTCATCGCCGGAAGCAATCGGCCGTTTGGTGACTGTATATTCAATGTTCTCTCGATAATATTGAATGATTACAGTATTCCCTCTTTTGATTTCCCGCATTTGGATAGCGCGTTCAAGCCCTGACCGTACATCATTGATCTTAGTCCAACTCCCTTTAAATACTATGCGACCAGTGTGATCTAAGACCCAACTCATGTTTGGTACCCCGCTGTAGGCCCTATGGACATCCCCCTCCAATGCATCTACCAGGAATCGACGAGGAGAGTGGAAACGATCTCGGAGCTCTTTGGCCCGGTTTATTTTTTCCTCGTATGATTGGAAAGGTTCATAAACATCACGGAAATTCTCAGGATGGGTTTCGCGAGTATAGATAAATAAATGATGGGCTTCACTAGCATACTCAACAGCTAGTGCATCCATGGACGGAAACTCCGCCGCACATGGAGGTCAAGTTATCGCACCAAACTCAATGACTACCGGTTTACCCTTCAACTCTGATAATCGAACTTGCTTACCCTCTAAATCAGGAAGGGTGAAATCTGGCGCACGGTCGCCTGCATGAGGCATTTCCTTTAGAGCAGTGAATTCTCCTACTGAAGGAGTCCAAGTATGGTAGTTATATTCGCGTCCCATGAATTCAGACATTGTTTTTCACCTTTCAACTGCACTGCCGAATGGCAATCATGATATACCTGTGGTCAACAAATAGAAGTTATCTATTCGGCGTTTCGAATCACATAAACGGGAATCGCCTGTTCAGGGGGATCACTGGCCTAGG
>DTSF01000259.1 GCA_012965485.1 Dehalococcoidia bacterium | reverse complement strand
AATATCCATATTCACGTCTTTCAGCGCCAAGAAGTCTCCGTAATAAACATTTAGACCTCTGACATTAAAAACAGTGCTATTTCCCAATTTATTCCTCCGACCGTGTTTGGTATTTATTTCTCAAAACCACGGCAATCGAGTTCATGGTCAGCAACATGACCAATAGAACTATAATACCCGCAGCAGCCAAACCCCTAAACTCTTCCTGGGGTCTAGCAACCCAGTTATATATCTGAATTGGCAACACTGTGAATCTTTCCATTGGATGAGCCGGTATAAATGTCATATAAACTAGGGCACTAATGGCTATTACTGGCGCTGCCTCCCCTATTGCCCTAGACATGGCTAGAATGGTACCAGTCAAAATTCCAGGCAGAGCGGACGGAAGGACAACGCCTTTGATAACCTGCCATTTATCTGCCCCCATGGCATAGGCCCCTTGGCGATACGAGTCCGGAACCGCCCTGATAGCTTCTCTAGAAGCCAAAATAACTATAGGCAGTACCAAAAGAGCTAGGGTCAGTGCCCCAGCCAGCAAACTTCTACCTAAAAACTGTTCTGAGCTACCCAAATAATAAACAAAAAGTGCCATACCCAGGAGTCCGTAAACTATAGAGGGTACTCCCGCCAGGTTCGAAACATTTATTTCAATAACCTTAGTGAGAAGATTTCTTGGAGCATATTCTTCCAGATATATAGCTGCACCGACCCCAATAGGTACCGTCAGTAAAGCGGTCAGAAACATCAACCATATTGTGCCAATGAGGGCCGAATATAGGCCAGCTTCCTCAGGCTTCCTCGATGGGTAATCTGTAAGAAATTGCCAATTCAACCAAGGTATCCCTTTGTCTAAAACATCAAAAATCAAAACACCTAAACCGACAATGCCAACAAGGGTGGAAATGAGAAAAATAAAATAGACAGAAGCTCCTATTATTTTTCTTCGCTTACGGTTGGGCTTGATACTACCTGCCACAGGCTTATATTCGTTCATATTAATAAGCCTCGCGGAATCTTCGTACGATCCAAAAACCCAATAAATTCATCAAAAGTGTCATACAGAACAAAACCAGCCCCACCGCAAATATGGTGTTGTATTCCAACGACCCTACCGGTGCTTCCCCTAAACTAAGTTGAACTATATAAGCGGTCATTGTCTGTACACCCTCGAGCGGATTTAAGGCCATTCTCGGAGTAGCGCCGGCCGCAATAGTTACTAGCATTGTTTCACCAATCGCCCGGGAAATAGCAATGATAAAGGCGGCTATTATTCCTGACAGAGCCGCAGGAACAACAACTCGAAGGCTGACTTCATATCTCGTTGCCCCCAAAGCATAAGCGGCCTCCCTTAAATTCCTAGGTACAGCTATCATTGCATCTTCACTAAGCGAAGAAACCATAGGTATAATCATCACCCCCATCACAATACCAGCACTTAGGGCATTAAATACCAATAAATCATTAAAGATATTTTGTAGAAGTGGTGTAACAAATGTCAGGGCGAAATACCCGTAAACAACTGTGGGGATACCAGCGAGTATCTCTAGTATCGGCTTTATAATTCGTCTAACTTTATCCGCAGCATATTCTGAGAGGAATATAGCTGTCATAAGACCAACGGGAAGTGCAACCATAGCCGCAATCACGGTTACCAGAAGGGTACCGGATACAAGTGGCAATACCCCATATGATCTTGGTTTGAGTATCGGTGTCCACCTCGTGCCTGTAAGAAATTCCCACGGACTTACCTCATTAAAAAAACCATATCCCTGGTATAACAAAGTTACTAGAATACCGATGGTTGTCAAGACAGATACAGATGCACAGGCCATGAACAACCACTTAACTATGGATCCTTCAACTCTTATCCAAAATTTTCCTTTTTTAATATTTCCATCAAGAAAATCTTTTTGTTTATCAAATGCTTTTTTCAATAAATCTTTTTGTTTATCTGATAGTTCAACACTTTCAGAACCATCATCATTACTTAAATTTTCTTCTGGAATCCAAAATTTGTGCCACCTTGGTTACAAGCTCCTATAATCAAACAAATGTTATGAGTTTGCTTGGTCAGCCAATCACGTATCTATGTAACCTAAGATATAATTTTTCACATGCAACCCTTTCTGAAAAATTTATAACTTACTGAGGCAACCTAGACTTGTTATCAGAATATGTCGATCCACTAGATGCAACATACCCTACTTCGTTAGTTAAGTCGGGACCAACTTCCATGTAATAATCCACGAATGTTTTTACTTCGGGACGTTTAT
>DTSF01000258.1 GCA_012965485.1 Dehalococcoidia bacterium | reverse complement strand
TTGACACGTATAAGGCGGGGTTCGATGCCCACGAGGACGCCCGCATAGCAGCGGGTATCGCTGCTACGGCGTATAGGAAATTAGATTCCCCGAACACCGTATACGTTATAGGCAAGGTGCCTTCCAAAGAAGTATTTGATGAAATGTTTGGTGACCCAAGTTTCAATCAATTCATGGAAGACATAGGAGTCATCTTGCCTGTTGTCGTGACATTATTGGAAGAAGGAGCCTAGTCTAACAGCCCGATAACTTCCTCTAGATGATTAGCTGTAACCGATAGAATATAACGCCTAGGAATCTCATGTGGGATTAGGGACAACTGGGGGTAGGAAGATTAATCGCAAACTCACAATATCATTCCTTCTGCCCGCAGTGTTTATGTTGCTGCTGGTAGCTTGTGGTGATAGTCAACCACTACCGGATATTGAAGCCACCGTAGAAGCTAGGGTTGAAGTGGCTAAAGCTTCAATGGTTGCCCCTGCTGTTGCCCTACCACCCATCTATACCCCACTGCCCACCTACACTCCTGCCCCTGTGCCAGCACCTGAAGTAGTAGTCAAAGAAGTACCCGTAGAGAAGATAGTGGAGGTGGTAGTTACGGCTACCTCATTACCTACTTACACTCCTCTGCCTACTTATACCCCTGCACCAACACCAGCCCCTGAAGTAGTAATCAAAAAAGTACCTGTGAAAGTAGTTAAGGAAGTTATCGTTGAAAAGATTGTCGAGGTGCAGGTACCCGGCGAGACCGTGGTGGTGGAAGTGGAACGTGAGGTTGTGGAGGAGAGGGTCGTCGTGCAGGATGGAAGCACGGGCACCGTTGATCGCGGAGATCTATATGGAAGAATTTTGCGTTCATTGGAAATTCCTGATCAATGGACTAACCTCAAGACACCACTGATGGATATCAAAATTCCTGAATATTGGCGTTTGATTGACAATTACGACAAGTACCAAGAAATCATTTCTCGTAATGCAACTCCTAGATTAATAGGCCCATCATTTAACCCTCCTAAATCTGATTGTTTATATTTGTTTCATAATTTTGAAAAATATGTTGGTACAAATGACGAGAATAACTATAAAGGGATCACTGTTAAGGAATGTTTACAGGATTTAAGAGTAAGGCTCTATGAAGGAGATAAAGATTATGTGCTTGACTTATTTGAGCATTGGGCAAGAGAAGATGATATTAAACAACCTAAAGACAAAGAACCTGGGCATAAAGACTATGATTATTTTCGAGCACTTACTTTCATATCCGGAATATATGCGCAAGAAAAACCCAATATAGAATTTAGTGATACTTTTGAAGCCTGGCTTACAGACAGGCTATTAAATACACAATTCAGAAGTTTTGGGCATAACGATGTCCGCCCACGTTGCCAACTATTGAATCATATGACTTGGGTCAATGATTGTAGCACCACCCGTTTCATGTATACCGAGGCTCAACTTGTTGGTGGATTGGCACTTGGCAATAAAGAGATTTTCGATGAAGGCATAGACAGTCTGCAATATATCACGACAATATTTGATGATAAAAATATTTACACTTTATGGGCCGCACGTGGCATTAGAGCTATGAGTTATCACGATCAAATTCCAACATGGCTTACAAACTTCGCAGTTATCCTTGAGACTGTCGGTTATGATTTTATGGAACACGAAATGCCAAATGGAAGTAAGGTTCATGAAGCCATCAAATTCTCATTTGACCATGTTTGGGAAGATGATGTATCTATTTTCTGGCCTTATATTCAATTAAACATCGGTACTAACGGCGATAGGACATTTGCTGAGTTATTAAAGCCAATGCATGAGAGACTTGGAAAGGCTACTTACCATTCAAAACCACAAAAAGTTGTAAGGCAGGCTCTTCGCTATGTTGATGAATATCAACCAGAATTAAAGGAGCGTTTTGGCTATGAAGAGGTGTACTCAAAAAGACTTATAGGTACCGAAGATTTTTCAGACGTTTGGGACGACCCTGATTGGTATTATATGTACCATTTAGATAGTGCCTTTGACATGCACTCTATCTATAAAGCGAATGCTGATTAATTGAAGGCCTTAACAGAACATTCTGTATTACCGTACTCATCCTAGCTGGTATGTCCGTAGGAGGGTATCGCCTTTATTTACTATGGTGCGGGATAATCGAAGTCCATTCCCTACTTTACGGCTAGGAGTCCCAAGGGGGATTAGGTATAACGAGTGGGGCATGGAGATATATCCCACCCCTACCTCACAACAGCCTTATAAGCCTTGATAGCATC
>DTSF01000257.1 GCA_012965485.1 Dehalococcoidia bacterium | reverse complement strand
AACGTCGGTCGAGGGGAACTGTAAGCCGAGTTCTGTAGTCAGCCATATAGGCTGAGCGACGACCATCTATCTAGTCTTATCGTTGCCGATAAGATCAAGCGGCCAACCCAGGTCAGGTTCGGAACCTTATAGACCTCTATTAGGCCTTGCTCCGGATGGGGTTTGCCTGGACCGCAACTGTTACCAATTACGCGGTGAGCTCTTACCTCACCTTTTCACCCTTACTGCTTTGCAGCGGTTTGTTTCTGTGGCACTTTCCGTCGGGTCACCCCGCCCCGCCGTTAACGGGCATCCTTCCGAGTGGAGCTCGGACTTTCCTCTCGGTGTATATACACCCAGCGGCCGTCCATTCCCCTCAAACCTTGTTCTATTTTACCATTTTTAGTTTTGGTAAATTTTTGACAGTTATAGGGAAATCCTCACCGATCGATCCTTGACAGTAATAAGAGATATGTATTCGTTGAGGAAGGCCTGCTGTCTGGTAAAAGGTTGCTCTTTCCATGTCTTGATTAAGGCTGCAACTTCTTCTGGCGTGCAACTAATGAAAGCCTGGTCCCTGGCGTTGTCCAAGGCTTGGAGATATAGCTCTAATCTCCCAACCACAGATTCTCCTCGAGCCGTTTTCTTCATGAATTCCACGAATCTTTTCTCTGCACTTACTACTTTAGTGAATCTGTTTTCTGCCGCCAGACGGAGTTTCACTTCCCCTTTTTGGCCTGAGACACTTTTTTCTAATTTCCCGTTCTGTACCATGGTGGTCAACATTTTCAAGACTCTGGCTTCCAATTTGTTAGTGGTCCAAGTATGGTAGCTGCAGGTTCCCTGATTCCCCTTCGACTGACACTGATAATACCGATACGTATTTTTGACTCTTTCTCCACCTTGCCTTTTCCAATTTTGTTTTCTAGTTACTCCCATCATAGTGTTGCCGCAATACCCGCATTGGCACAGACTAGAAAGCAGGTAAGGTTCAAGAGTAGGAAATCCTTTGTATTTTCTTCTTTCCCTAACCTTGTCTTGAGCAGCTCTAAATAGGTCTGTATTTACGATGGAATCGTGGTTTCTAATAAGCCTCAATCCGAAGCGTTGATAGGTTCCTATGTATGAGGAATTCTTCAATATGTCTCGTACGGTGACTATATTCCATGATTTGCCTCTTCTCGTACGAATATTTGAGTCGTTCAAGAATTGGACTACTTTTCTGAGGCCCATATCCTGGTTCACATACATTTCAAAAATTTGTCGAACCACCACAGCTTCTGGATCTGTGATTGTGAATTCCCCTGATTCATCCGTGAGGTAGCCAAAGGGAGGTTTTCCTAAGGATTTCCCCGACATTGCTCTACTTTGCATTCCGTCTTTGATGTTGTTACTTTTTGAAACAGAAACCCCTGGCGCATTTATGTGTATAAGCGCATTCTGTAACACGTCAGGATAATCATCATTTAAACAGTAAAAAGATGAATTGGCTTTTTCTATCGAAATGATGTTTCTGGCCACAGACTCTAAATCAGATCCTATATGCCGGGCATCAGGAATTACAATTAGGTAGCCTGCGGAATCTTTCTCGACAAGATCTAGGAGACTTCTGAAATTTGGACTAGCCCCGATAGGGGCAACGTCATCTTGCACGATCGAATTGATTTGATGATTGTATTGATCCGAGAAACTACCGACTGACGAGGGAAAATCACTTTGTTCTTGACAAGAATCCACTAAATTATTGCAATATCCTATGACTCTCATTTATTGATGGCCCTACAGAGTATTCTCCCGCAAGAATTGCAATATACGAACTCGCTGGTCGTTTTAAGCGTTTCTAGCAGTTTTTTGGGAATAGAGAGGCGACATTCAGAGCATCTATCACTTTCCACGAACGCGATAGCTATGCCTTTGTTTGCCTTACCGACCCTGTCGTAGATGTGAAGAAGGTTTGGTGAACACATGTCACGAGCAGTTTGTTGAGCTGGTTCTTTGGTATTAAGTTGATCTGTCAGTTGTTGCTGTCTTGATTTAAGGTTCGCTATTTTTTCCTGGTGATTAATTTCAGCGTCTTCCAACTGTGTTGTAGCTTTTTCTAGACCTTGATCATATCTTTCGGTCTCTTCCATACGGGCTAGCAACACTTCTTCTTTAGCATCGATTAAATCACTTAAATTACCCGCTTCGCCTTGCAAGGCGGTCAACTCTTTTGGGCTGTTTATTTCTCCGGCGTAAATTTTGGATTCAATGAAATGTTTTCGATCGGCTAACCGCTGTACTTCTCGTTCGATTTCCCTCTGC
>DTSF01000256.1 GCA_012965485.1 Dehalococcoidia bacterium | reverse complement strand
ACGCTTTTTAACAAGTTAAGGGGAACAAAAATCGTGTCTGCCAAAGTTTCCTTGTTTGCAACATGCATCCTCAACAATTTCTATCCCGATGTTGCATTTAGTGTAGTTCGGGTTTTGAGTAAATTGGGAGTAGATGTTAGTGTTCAGGAAGATCAAACGTGCTGTGGACAGCCCTTTTTCAATTCCGGACATTGGAATGATTCATCCAAGTTGGTGAGAAAGTTCGTGGAAAGCTATTCCGGTGGCCAAGAAGATATAGTGCTTCCGTCAGGGTCGTGTACCAGCATGATAAGGAATCATTATCTCGAAGTGGGGGCCGAAGACGATATTGGCGGAATACGAGATGTGTCAGCTAGGACTTTTGAATTTACAGAATATATAACTAGAGAACTGGGTATATCTGATCTGGCCCCTTTCCAATCTACCATAACTAAAAAATTTAATGTGACGTATCATGAATCCTGCCATCTCAAACGGGAATTGGATATTTCAAGTGAACCGATTGATCTTCTTCGTTCACTTGAAAATGTGACATTAATGGACATGGACCAATCTGAAGTTTGTTGCGGTTTTGGAGGCACCTTCGCTACAAAATATCCAGAAATATCCACAGCTATGGGGGAAGAAAAAGTCGCTAATATAGTGAAAAGTGGCGCCGATATTGTTACTGCTTCAGACATGAGTTGTTTGATGCATATTGACGGGTTGATTGCACGAAAAAATATTCCTCTTAAAAGTATGCATATTTCTCAAGTAATAGAGCAATCTTTAAATATGGAATCTCAAAAATGAAGCCAGTGACGAAAAACTTCAATATGAAATCCAAAGAAACCTTGTTGGACCCTCAGATTCAGAAGAATTTATCTGGACTTTATGAAGGGTTTCACAGTGCCCGTATCAAAGCATGGTCAGATACTGCTGATTGGGAAGAATTGCAGACAAAGGGGAGAGAGATCAAAAAACATGTAATAAATCATTTGGATCAATATTTGGAATTATTGGAATCTAACGTGATCTCCTCTGGTGGGAATGTCCATTTTGCCGAGACAGCTGAAGATGCGACTCAATACGTCATAAATCTAGCGAAGAAGAAAGGGGTTAAGACGGTTGTTAAAAGCAAATCAATGTTGTCAGAAGAAATGTCGCTCAATGAGGAATTGATCAAGCATGGAGTAGACCCATATGAGACTGATTTGGGCGAATACATTGTGCAGCTGGCGGAAGAGACTCCTTACCACATTATTGCCCCGGCAATACATAAATCCAGGCAAGAAGTATCTAAATTGTTCGCAGACAAAATTGGTACGAATCATACGGAGAATATAGAAACCTTAACCTCAGAGGCTCGAGACCAATTAAGAGACAAATTTATTCAAGCTGATATGGGAATAACCGGGGGCAATTTTTTGGTAGCCGAAACTGGCACATTAGCCTTGGTCTCTAATGAAGGTAACGGCCGGATGTGCACCTCAATGCCTCCTATACATGTCGCTATTGTCGGCATGGAAAAAATTATTCCCTCGATGGAAGATTTGGGCACATTTTTACGGTTGCTTATAAGGTCGGCGACGGGCCAGTGGATCTCAAGTTATGTGACCATGATCTCGGGACCACGGGGAAGTACTGATATAGACGGGCCAGAAGAGTTTCACTTGGTCATCGTAGACAATGGGAGATCTAAAATGTTGGCTGATCCTCATTTGAGGGAGGCATTGTACTGCATAAGATGTGGGGCCTGTTTAAATGCATGCCCCGTTTACAGAAAAGTTGGGGGACATTCCTACGGATGGGTTTATCCAGGGCCAATCGGGTCTATTGTGTCCCCTATTTTGACCGGGTTGTCAGATGCCAAGGATTTGCCTTTTGCTTCCAGTTTATGCGGAGCTTGTAAAGAGGCATGTCCGGTGAAAATAGATATTCCTAGGATGCTTCTGTATTTGCGTAATCAGCTTGCGGAAGGTAAGGATTATCCAGATCAGCGTTCGGTTGGATTAGGGGAGCGAGTTGTTTCCAAATTTCTGTCTTCTTTGTTATCAAATAGTAAGGCAGTTGGGTTTCTGTTACGATCGGCCAACTTTATTGCAACCATGGCCCCTTTTGTTCGTAAGCCATTCCCTCCTTCATGGACGAAAAGCAGGGAATCCCCAACATTGGCAAAAAAGACATTTGTAGACCAATGGGTTTCTTTAGATTTGGATGGGTCTTTACGCAAAAAGCATTAACTCGATTTAGGACACCTTCGTTTTTTGTCGAATTAACTGCAATAGCTCTGTTGTTGAACTGACAGGAAGTT
>DTSF01000255.1 GCA_012965485.1 Dehalococcoidia bacterium | reverse complement strand
CGGAGTGTTCCGAGATGAAAACGGTATGCGGGAAGGCATAGAAAAGATTGAATCAGTGAAAAAAAGAGCTGAGGATGTGTATGTAGCCGATAAGGGCAACATCTTTAACACCAATCTTCTTTTCACCTTGGAATTAGGTTTCATGCTGGAATGTGCGGAATCAATAGCTGTGAGTGCAGCAACTCGAACAGAGAGCAGAGGAGCTCATACACGAACTGACCTGCCAGATAGGGATGATGCGAACTGGTTGAAGCACATATTGGTCTCCCAAGATGAGGACGGAGGACAGGAACTATCCTACAAAGACGTTGTTATCACCGATTGGGAGCCAGTAGTAAGGCAATACTAATAACCAAAAGGATATTAATTAATGGAAGTCAGATTTAACGTTAGGCGATATGATCCTGAATCGACTGACGCAGTAAGCCATTTTCAAGAGTACCAGATGGATATGGATGACTCATCCACAGTTCTTGATGGTTTAATCCGTATAAGGGAAGAAGTTGACGGAACATTAAGTTTAAGATGTTCATGCAGGAGTGCAATATGTGGATCCTGCGCGGTGAGGGTTAATGGTGAAGCTGGCCTTGCTTGCAACACAAAAATCATAGACGTGTTATCTGAGGATGGGAACACCATAACCGTGGAACCTGCTGGTAACCTGCCAGTAATAAAAGACCTGGTTGTAGATTTTCAGCCGTTTTGGGAAAAGATCAGAGCAGTGGAACCATGGCTACAACCAGAAGGAGAAGTGCCCGAAACAGAGTATTTGGCCCCAGATGAGGATATGCTTCATCTGGCAGGAGTTGTATCTTGCATACTTTGCGGAGCCTGTGTCTCAGACTGCACCGTCATGGAAGTCGATTCCAACTTTCTGGGCCCAGCAGCACTCGCAAAATCATACAGGTTTGTTGAGGATCCGAGAGATGATTCAGCCCAACAACGTTTAAAGACTCTTAATGAGTACGGAGGAGTATGGGATTGTACGAGATGTATGAAGTGCGTTGAAGTTTGTCCAAAGGGGGTAGCCCCAATGGATAGAATAATGGCATTGCGTGAACAGGTGATGGAATCAGGATACACAAATACCAACGGAGCTAGGCATGCCAACGAGTTCACTAACTCTGTTAAACACAGTGGATGGCTTGATGAAAAAAAATTGGTGATAAAAAGTTTCGGTATATTTAATATTAAGGCAATGATAGGGCTAATCCCGTTAGCGATTAGATCTCAACGTGCTGGTAAGGTTCCACCCATATTCCATAAAAATATACCGGGAGTAGAAAACGTCAGAAGAATTTTTGAAAAGGTTGAGACTAAGAAATGAAATATGCTTTTTATCCAGGATGCGTATCAAGAGGCGCATGCCCAGAATTATATTCTGCCACAATCGAGGTATGTGAAATACTAGACATTGAGTTAGATGAAGAGGCGCTGAAGGGTGCTTCCTGCACTGGTGCAGGCGTCTTACAGGAAAAAAACCTGAGGCTTGGCGATACCCTTAATGCTCGAACCTTTGCTTTGGCAGAAAAGTCCGGGAATCCTTTGATGACTATATGCAGCACATGCCAGGGAGTTATGTCTCAGGCCAACGAACGACTTCTAGCAGACCCTGAATATTTGGCATCAATTAATGAGGACTTGAAAGAAGAAGGACTTGAATACAAAGGAACGGCAGACCCTAAGCATTTGTTGTGGATAATTGCAGAAGACTTAGGAATAGATTTTCTTGAATCCAAAATAGTAAACAAACTTGACGGGCTGAAATTAGCTCCGTTTTACGGTTGCTACATCGTTAGGCCTACAAAAGCATTAGGGTTCGCTGAAAACCCTGGTCGCAAACAAGCATTGGAAATGGTTATAGAAAGTGTGGGGGCTGAAGTAGTAGATTTTCCGGGCAAAACTTTGTGTTGTGGTTTCCCCATTTTAACTATAAACCCAGAAAATTCGGTCAACATGGTTGCAAACCACACCATAGATGCCAAAGATCGAGGGGCCGATGCAATGGTTACCCCATGCCCTCTATGTCACCTCAATTTGGATGGGTACCAACCGAATGCAGCATCCGCAAGAAAACGTGAAATAGATTTACCTATAATCCACCTGCCTCAGTTATTAGGTTTGGCACTGGGTATCTCCCCGGAAAAAATGCGCTTGAATAAGCACATTGTGTCTACAAAGAAACTTTTAAGCGAACTAGTGATATCTCCTTAAATTCACTCCAGCTTGGCACAAACCAATATTAAGAATCCTATAAGTGCGCATATACTTAACCAAGTCATTGAGGCCACTTGTCCCAATCCTAAAGTTGATGATATGTAACCCCATGTAAAAGGTCCTGTAATAGCCGCGAGCCTACCGACCATGTTATATACTGCGAAATATTCCGAGACCGTATCGGAAGCAGACATAGAAAGTACGAACGGTCTCTCTGACACATATAAACCCGCCATGAATACACCACTCATCACCCCTACCGCCCACCATAGCTCCCCTGGAAGATCAAAGACTGGCAAAAGCGCAGCCAATCCCAGTATCAAAAACCAAGCCATAACATTAATTTTCAAATTAAAAAAAGAACCGTATCTGTCAACCAAATATCCCCAAAAGGCACCACTCGGAATGCCAAATATAATACCCACGGCTAATATTAATTGAACTTCTCTCTCTGACAAATCGACGGTTTCAACCCCATACAAAACAGCAAATACTGAACCGGCATATATGCTGGAAAAATACCAAAAACAAGCAAAGAGAAACATTGCCCAAGGTTTTTTCTTCCTGGCCTGCCATAGAGACAAAAAAGCCTGTTTTAAGGCCGTTAACAAAACTGATCGGAACTCAGTAATTTTTGTATTCCCTATAAAATAGTTTCCTGATAAAAACAGTGGCAGGACCAAAATAAACATCAACAGGGCCATTAATTTGAATAAAAAAACAGGCCCTTCAGAATCATAAAACAGCAAACCACAAACTACGGCGAATATAGCACCTATATAACCAATCCCAACCCCCAACCCTCCAATATATCCAACATTTGATTCAGTAGATATGTCTGCCAACAACGCGTTATAAAAAATATTGGCTAAATGAATCAAAATGACGGCAGCACAAAAAAGAACTATTGAAGCCTCATAGCTAAATACACCAATTAACGCTGTCGCAAAAATCGCGACCAGGGTAGTGAAAAGCAAAAATGGCATTTTACGTCTGGTGACATCAGAAATTGTGCCAGCAACAGGTGAAAGGATAAACACAATGACCATTGATATAGAAAGCGAAAACCCAAATGTACCGTCATTTCCAGCCATATCTCTGGTCAACCATAGTGGGAAAATCAAACCAACGATACCAGCCGAAAACAACGTATTCCCCATGTCATAAACGACCCATGATACGATCCCCAGTTTGGATCGAGACAGTTCATTTTTTGCCATTATAGGAATTAACCATGACCCCAAAGTTTATAGGATTTCTAATGAATTGGTCGGGGCGACTGGACTCGAACCAGCGACCTCCACGTCCCGAACGTGGCGCGCTACCAACTGCGCTACGCCCCGATATTCAAATCAATTTTAGAGACTTTTTACAAAATTGGGCAACATATATTGGGTATTGAAACCAATAAATAGCTAAATAATATTAGGATGGTTAGGTTTTTTTGACCCCTCAAAATTGATATGCTACGGTTGATAAGTGAAAAAAAGCACATAGTGTTAATCCGGTTACCATAGCCGCCGATTAAAAGAGGTTAACCTCCTTATTGAACAGGACAGCTACGCCTGAATCTAACCCTAGAAACACCCTTAAATGGCTATCAGTTATCACATTGATATCTGCTTTCAGCCAGGTAACCTTGGGAGGATATGTAAGATCCAGCGAATCAGGCTTGGGATGCCCAGATTGGCCTCTGTGTCATGGGCAAATAATACCTCCTTTTGAATTTCATACCCTTGTCGAATATTCTCACCGCCTAAATGCATCTTTGTTAATGGTTTTTGTAGGAGCCCTTTTCCTACTATGCTGGTTTCGGTTTAGGGAAGAAAAGATGGTTATTCGCCTAGCGGGGGCTGCATTGGGGCTCGTCTTATGTGTAGCCGTACTTGGTGGAATAACAGTCTTAACTGAATTAGCTTGGTGGATAAGATTAATTCATCTTTCATTTGCTGAATTATTGATAGGAGCTGCCACTGCAATTGTCTGGTTGTCATTTTCAGCCGACATAGTGTCGAACTCGACTCCACAACAAATATCCACCCCGAATTGGAGAACAAAATTGTGGGTGATTTCTGTAGGTATCTTCATACTCATCATCTCTGGGTCCTATATGGTTGGAGCAGGGGCAGGTTCCGCATGTTCAACCTGGCCATTATGCAGAGGGGAACTATTCCCTTCAGGAACAGCCTATGCCATACACATGGGCCACAGGTATATAGCCGGTTTGATTCTCATAGCTGCTGGGTATATTGGTCTCTCTTTCATAAAAGGAGATGGAAATATCCCTGGCGTGAAACAGGCCTCGATGATTTTGGTTCATAGTACCCTTCTGCAAGTTGTTATTGGCGCAATTTTGGTATGGGCCGGGTTTGACCCTGCACTGAAAACTATCCATCTGGCATTAGCAACTATAATCTGGATAGCTGTAATTTACATGGTGGCTTGCGTATTAGAAAATAATTCTAAATATTTGAAAGGATCATGAATGATCTCGTCCTATATAGCATTAACAAAACCGAAAATAATCGTCCTGTTATTAATAACCGCTTTAGGCGGGCTATTTCTCGCTTCAGCCGGACTACCTAACCTGACTATCGCTGCCGCCGTTTTAATAGGTGGCACCCTGGCAGCCGGTGGTGCCAATGCGCTAAACCATTTCTGGGACCGCGATTTAGATATAAAGATGAAGAGAACTGCTACCAGGCCTGTGGCATCAGGTTCAGTAAAGCCTATTAACGCTTTGATTTTTGGGATTTTACTGAACTTGGTGGCCTTTGCTGTTCTTTACAGATACGCCAACTTATTGAGCGCATTATTGACATTGTCCGCCACGCTGTTCTATATATTTGTTTATACGGTGGTACTGAAAAGAACAACGCCCCAAAACATAGTGATCGGTGGGGCAGCTGGCTCCATTCCACCCACTGTTGGCTGGGTAGCCGTTACCAATAGCATTATGGACCCGGCTCCCATTTTTCTATTCCTAATTGTGTTTTTCTGGACGCCACCCCATTTTTGGGCCCTTTCCTTAATATTGAAAGATGATTACGAAAATGCAGGTATACCTATGCTGCCAGTTGTTTCTGGCATCGCAGCAACAAAAACTCAGATATTTATTTACACTTGGTTATTGCTAGGTATATTGCTCGCTGCAACGTATTTTGTGGAAGAGCTCTCAATCATTTTTGGAATTTTTTCAGTGGTGCTATGTGCAGGATTCATATGGTCAACCTGGCTGTTGAAGCGGAGAGACAACATCAAATTGGCTATGCCTATCTACCTTTATTCTATGGCCTTCCTTGCATTGCTTTTCATAGTGATGGTGGCAGAAAGCTTCATCTCGATATAACACTTAATATCACAAAGGCTGATAAACAATATTTATATGCCCAAATCAGCTTGACGAACATGCTCGTATTTTGATAAATTTCGATCTTGCCTTGGGTAGGGATTAACTTAAAAAATACAGGCTAGGTACTTAAAATCTATGCGACTGCAGAAGATCTCCAAGACTTCTTTTCTCATAGCTACAACCCTTTTAACCTTATTAATTACAGCATGCTATCCCGACCATAACCAGTCGACCTTCGACCCTCAAGGACCCGTGGCAAAAAGCCAGTTAGATCTTTTCTGGTGGATATTTTGGGGAGGCCTGGTAGTTTTCGTGCTCGTAGAAGGTGCCCTTGTCTATGCAATGATTAAATTCAGGGTACGAAGCGAGTCTGACATCCCAGCTCAGACACACGGCAATACTAGATTAGAAATTATATGGACAGCTGTCCCCGCCTTACTCCTACTGATAATCATGGTACCCACCATCAACGGCCTGTTCTATATGTATGAGGCCCCGAAGCTCCATCAAGCTAATCACGTCCTTGAAGTTATAGGTCATCAATGGTGGTTTGAATTCAGATATCCCGACCCGAATGACCCAGAGAAAGAAATTGTTACTGCAAATGAAGTCTATATACCTGTGGGATATCCGGTGCCACTAAATCTGGATTCCGTCGACGTGATTCATAGCTTCTGGGTACCTAAGCTGGCAGGTAAAACCGACATGGTTCCAGGCGAAGGGAATTACATGTGGTTTCAGGCTGACGTGCCTGGAGAATATTACGGTCAATGCGCCGAGTATTGCGGCACCTCACATGCAAACATGAAATTTAAAGTCATTGCCGTATCTGAACCCGACTTCAAGTCGTGGTTACAAGTACAGTCTAACCCTGCATTGGAATCATCCGACCATCTGGTACAGGAAGGTGCCGGGGTGTTCAAGAGTGCAGGATGCACCGGATGCCATGCTACAAAAACTGTTGTGAATAAAGGTTCCAAAGGAAGGGTCGGTCCCAATCTAGCCCATGTGGCCTCTCGAAGAAATCTCGCAGCGGGTATGTTGAGAAATTCTGATGAAAATGGGTCGGTTAATGATGCCCTTTTACAGAAAAATCTAAGGACTTGGTTGCAAGATCCAAATGAAGTGAAGCCCGGGAATTTAATGTCTAGTGGTGCTCAGGTATACACCGATCCCGATAAGAAATTAACTGAAGAGCAGATATCCCAATTGGTACATTATCTGTCTTCATTGAAGTAATTTGTTTACTATCACGAATCGAGCTGGAGGCTGCTAAGTGAGTACATTTCCAATATCAATAACGAGGCCCGTCCACCCGACTGGTATTTGGGGTTGGTTCACGACGGTCGATCACAAGAGAATCGGCATTTTGTATGGGGTAACCGCCTTCATAATGTTCCTCACTGGTGGCGTAGAGGCGATTTTAATGAGGGTGCAATTAGCCGGCCCTGAACTAGATATAGTGAGTGCTGCCGTATTCAACCAGCTCTTCACCATGCATGGAACCACCATGATATTTCTGGCGGTCATGCCTCTCTCAGCTGCTTTTTTTAATTTCATCATACCCTTGCAAATAGGAGCACGTGACGTCGCTTTCCCCAGGTTGAACGCGTTCAGCTATTGGACTTTCCTTGCAGGGGCCTTGATGTTGAAATTAAGCTGGATAGGGGGAGCTACTGATGCGGGTTGGTTTGGGTATGCACCTCTCACCTCCGTGGCTCAAAACCCAGGTACCGGAATAGATTTTTGGATAATAAGTTTACAGATCCTTGGAATCGCCTCATTGGCCGCTTCATTCAATTTTATTGTAACGGTAATTAATATGAGAGCACCTGGAATGACAATGATGCGCCTTCCTCTATTTACCTGGATGAGCTTCATCACCGCAATTCTTTTAGTGTTAGCTTTCCCGGTTATCACTGTTGCATTGATTGAACTTACATTTGACAGATATTTCATGTTCAATTTCTTTAATGTGGCCAACGGAGGGAGTGTTGTGTTGTGGCAACATCTTTTCTGGGTATTTGGGCATCCGGAAGTGTACATTCTTATCCTGCCAGCGATGGGTATTGTTTCTGAAGTGCTACCTGTATTCTCCAAAAAGCCTTTGTTTGGCTATAAAACAGTAGTTTTAGCAGGAATAATTATAGCGTTCATGGGATGGATGGTATGGAGCCACCACATGTTTACAGTTGGACTTGGAGCTGTTGCAAATGCCGTTTTCACCGTTACGACCATGCTGATTGCAGTACCAACTGGAATCAAAGTATTTAATTGGCTTGGAACAATTTGGGGAGGATCCATTAGATTCACCACTCCGATGCTATTCTCGATAGGTTTTATCGCGATGTTCCTTATGGGAGGAATTAGTGGAGTGATGCACGCCGTATCGCCTTCAGATGCACAGCAACAAGATACTTATTTCATACCTGCTCACCTACATTACGTGTTGTTTGGCGGGGCAATAATGGGCATTCTGTCCGGTATTTTCTACTGGTTTCCCAAATATTCGGGAAAAATGTACAGCGAGCGTCAAGGCAAGATCTCCTTTTGGCTGATCATGATAGGTCAGAACGTGACTTTCTTCCCAATGCATTTCGTCGGATTAGATGGGATGCCGCGAAGAATTTATACATATGCTGACAACATGGGATGGAACTTTTGGAACGGTGTGACCACCGGAGGAGCGTTTATTCTTGTACTCGGGTTCCTTTTGGTAATGGATAATATTGGGAGACACTGGAAAAACGGCAAAACGGCCCCAGCAGATCCATGGGACGCAAGAACCTTGGAATGGTCCATACCGTCACCACCTCCAGAATATAACTTTGAAGAAATCCCAATCGTTCGATCTCTAGACGATTGGTGGGAAACTAAACAAGGTGGAGCCCATAAAGAAGTGCCAGCAAGTGGCGGTTCAGGGAATGAAGGCCATGGGATTCACCTGCCCCAACCTTCATATTGGCCTGTGGTTACAGCAGTTGGACTATTGGTTGCAGCATACGGGGTCGTCTTCAACGACCTATTGATCCCTTGGGCCTTGGCTGTAATCGGATTAACAATAGGATTTATCGGGGTCTATGCATGGTCTCTTGAACCCGTAAATGATCCGGAAGAAGACTCCACTTATTAAGGAAGGTTCTCAATTGGCACAGGAACACGCAGCTCCAATACACGGGAAAGACGAAGGTACCACAACCGGTCTTAGTCACCGAAAAATGCTCATGTGGGCATTTCTTGGTTCGGACTGCATGTTTTTTGGTTCCCTGATCGCAACATATTTGGTATACCAAGGCAAGAGTTTAGAGGGCCCTTTACCTATAGATGTGTTTGATATACCAGTTACCTCCATCAGTACTTTCGTGCTTTTAATGAGTAGCATGAGTATGGTACTTGCTTACTCGGCCTTAACAAAAAACAACATTAAGGGTTTCAGGATATGGATGATATCCACTGCAATAATGGGTTCAACTTTTATTGGATTTCAGGTTTATGAGTTCAGCAGTTTTGCGAACCACCATGTAGAAATTGACTGTGTTAGTCCAGGAGAATTGACCAAATACGAACAACATATTTTTGATGACGGTTGTTCCTCCGGTGAAGCCCATGCCGAAAGTCATGAAGGGTTAAAACCCCAAACAAATCTATTTGGAACAACTTTCTACACTCTAACGGGTTTTCACGGTGCTCACGTAACTTTGGGAGTAGTCTGGCTCCTTTCGTTATTACTATTATCATTCAAGAAAGGTGTCATCACCCCTGAGAAGAATCTGGACGTGGATCTAGCAGCACTATATTGGCACTTTGTCGACGTTGTATGGATAGTCATATTTACAGTCGTATACTTATTTGGAGTATTCCCGGGATTCTAATGGTACATTGGGAGATAACATGAGTCAGGAACTTTCTGCAGAGGAACACACAGGGCACCCAACAGCTGGGCAATATTTCCGCATAGCAGTGATTTTATGTGCGATAACAGCCGTAGAAATTGGGATATTCTATCTTGAGTTCATTGGGCACTGGATGATTCCAATATTGTTCACATTGTCGGCCAGTAAGTTCGCCTTGGTCGCTATGTATTACATGCATTTGAAATTCGATCACAATCTTTTTACGTACTTGTTTGTCGGCGGTTTCATATTAGCTGCATGTGTTATAAGTTTTCTACTACTACTTTTTGGTGTATATTCCTAACCTCCCCAAACTGAAACCAAACACCAAATTTCACACATGTCGCCTTTAGGTTTTTCTGACTCAATATGGTTGCACTGGCACCCTCATTTAGAGGTTGTGCTTGGTCTGATATTGGTCCAATGCGCATACCTATATGGAATCGGGCCATACCGAAGAAAACAAACTGATCCCCCTGAAATAAATCCTCGTCAGACTATTATCTTTACCCTGGGGACCTTCGTTATCTTCCTTTCGCTGACCTCCCCTCTACACATTTTAAGCGATCATTACTTGTTCAGTGCCCACATGTTGCAACATGTCCTTATAACACTTATATGTCCTCCTCTTCTAATTGTGGGGACGCCTGGCTGGCTGGCGTCAAAGCTCTTCAAACATAGATGGTCTAAATCAGTCTTCAAGAGAATTTTTCACCCCCTCGGTGCTGTTGTGATATTCAACATGATTTTTTCAATGTGGCATTTACCAACTCTGTATAATCTTTCAGTCAGCTACCACTGGGTACATATCCTAGAGCATTCGCTCTTCATATCTGCCTCTATCGTTATGTGGTGGCCTATTTGCAGTCAGGTGCAGTCCATCCCAAAGCTGCCCTACCCAATCCAAATGATATATCTTTTTGTTATGTCATTAGCTCAAATTATAGTATTTGGGATAGTCACATTTGCTAGAGAACCAATTTATCAGCACTACGTTGATGCTCCACGAATTTGGAATATAAGTCCACTTGTAGACCAGCAAATTGGGGGAATCCTAATGAAAGTGGGAAGTGGATTCCTTTTCCTCTTCTTGATCATAATCGCTTTCTTCAAATGGTTCGACGAAGATTCCAATTCCGAGGAAACAGCGTATAATAAGCCAGATTCTACAGAACGGGAGTTGTAATGAACAGAGTTACCTTAGCTCTAGTGGTGCCCTTAGCCTCTTTCGCCATGATAGCGGTATTTTCCATAACTCTTGGCTTCACTTTCTACCAAATCCATCACCACACCAGTTTGGGCATTATTGGAGTTATCGCCATTGGGCTAGCACTATTAATCCTCACCCCTTTCGTAGCCTTTCTTCTCGAAAAAAAGACTTCTCCATAAAAGCTTTGTTGCTCAGGGACCAATATTCCCATCGCAATAACAAAAGTCTTCATTTTCGCACTCTACTATTGTTAGTGGCTTTCTCACTTACTTATCTCCTTGGGTGCAACTCCCCATATAACTCTAATTTATACGGAACCGCTCTTAAGAATCATGAGGGATCAAGATTCTCCCTACTTGATGAGAATGATTTTGAAGTAACAGACCAGACCTACATAGGCCAAGTGCATTTGGTCACTTTTTTATTTGCAAATTGCACCAGCCTTTGTCCATTGGTAACATCAAGCATTAAGCAGTCCCTGGAAAGGTCAGAAGACACACGAAACACCCCTGTTTTAATAATTTCGGTCGACCCAAATGGAGACACCATTGAATCCAGAATTGCCTTCAAAAATAGGTGGGGACTTTCGTCAAACTGGCGTTATCTCAATGGAAATGAAAAGGAATTAGAGACTATTTGGAGGAATTTTTACCTAAATCCACAAGAATCTGCTATTGAATCCCTCAACAGTCAAGTCGACAGAAAGTACGACATTGTACATTCATCCCCTGTTTACATAGTAAATGACAAAGGCCGACCAGCAGTGGTACACACGAACCCAATAGATCCTGGTCATTTATACGAGGATATTATCCGAATTTCAAAACATTGAAGCTAGTCCCACCAACTTAATTACCTAGGCAGCCTCAAGGGCAGTTTTAGCGCTTTCTACGACACCGGTGAACGATTCTGGGTTACTGACGGCCATCTCGGCCAACATTTTGCGATTGATATCGATACCGGCCAATCTTAGTCCGTAAATCAATTTACTATATGTGATTTCATTTAATCGAGCTGCTGCATTTATCCTGATATTCCATAAACGCCGCATATCTCCCTTTTTCTTCTTTCTATGGTCATATGAATATTGCAGGGCATGTATCATCGATTCATGTGCACGCCTATAAAGAGTATGGCGAACACCCTGATGGCCTTTAGTCATATTCAATATTTTTTTATGTCTACGACGTCTTGTTACACCGGTTCTAACTCTAGTCACCTAAAAATCTCCTGTCTAAAATTACGATTATTTACTGTACGGAAGCAGCTTCTTAATTCGAGGTACATCGGATTCGCTGACAGGCAATGTTCCAGAGTACAATCTTTTCACACTTTTTGGCTTTTTCCTGCGCAGGTGACTTCTTAGGCCTTTCATCCTCATCAGCTTTCCTGACCCCGTCACTTTGAAACGCCTCTTTGCACCTTTATGGGTTTTAAGTTTTGGCACTTTCTGGTTCCCTATCATTTTTATTCTTTTTTAAAGATGGACTGGGGGCCAAAATCATAGCTAAAAACCTGCCTTCAAAAGAAGGTGCCTTTTCCAACAGTGCATCTTCCTGCAAATCTTCTGCCACTTTTTTGAGCAAAGCCATACCTATTTGAGGGTGTTGTACCTCTCGCCCCCGAAACATAACCGAAACTCGCACCTTAGAGCCCTCAGTTAGCAGCCTTTTCACTAATCTAGTTTTGGCTTCCCTGTCATGGTCGCCAATTCGGGTCTTCATCCGCACTTCTCGCACGGTGTTATTAGATTTGGTTTTGGAGGCTTTTCTGGCTTCACGTTCTTTACGAGTAGCTTCGTACCTGAATTTCCCGTAATTCAACAATCGACAAACTGGAGGATTGGCTGATGATGCCACCTCCACGAGATCCAGGCCCTTCTCTGTCGCCATTTCCAGTGCCTTGTCGGTAGTCAACTCACCCAGTTGATTCCCTTTGTCATCAACAACCAGCACAGCCTGGGCAGTTATTTGATCGTTAACCCGATAATTTTTAGGTATGCTACTTCCCCTTCTACAAAATAAATAGTCCAGTGAATATAGCATACCCAGAGTAGGTGATCAACAAAATTAGGTAGCAGGTCTGTTAGGTGATTTTATCCTCCACTTCAGAAGAAATTCTTTTTTTTATCTCCTTTAAGGAAAGGGGGCCTAAGTCCTCTCCTGATCTCAACCGGACACCAACAGTTTCTGCTTCTACCTCCCTATCCCCCACTATAAACATATATGGGACTTTAGCGATTTGGGCATCACGAACTTTAGCATTCATTCGTTCACTTCGAGCATCTATGCCGGACCTTATTCCGCTTTCTGACAATTCGTTGTGCAGGGAGGTAGCATACTCAATATGTCTATCAGCGATTGGGATGATTTGGACTTGTGTTGGCGCCAGCCAGGTAGGGAAAGCTCCCCCGTAATGTTCGATCAATATTCCCATAAATCTTTCCAGGGAGCCAAAAATCGCTCTATGCACCATAAAAGGTTGATGGGAACCACCGTCCTCTCCTATGTAAGTTAGCCCAAACCGTTCAGGTAAATTAAAATCGAATTGGACCGTAGTACACTGCCAAGATCTACCTATTGCATCTCTAATATTTACATCGATTTTAGGCCCATAGAAGGCTCCTCCAGCCTCTTCAATTTGATACTCTAACCCCTTAGAATCCAAGGTCTTCATAAGAGATTTTTCTGCCAATTGCCATTGCTCATCGGACCCCACTGCCTTATCAGGCTTAGTCGACAAACTCATCGTGAAATCATCAAACCCAAAGGCTTCCATTAAATCGAATGTGAGATCCAAAACATCGTCTATTTCTGTTTCGATCTGATCTGGGGTACAGAATATATGTGCATCGTCTTGGGTAAATCCTCTAACACGAAGCATTCCATGAAGTGTACCTCCCCTTTCATAGCGATAAACCGTACCTAGTTCACCTATTTTCATTGGTAAATCACGATAACTACGCAAAGAGGATTTGTAATACATGATGTGGAAAGGGCAATTCATTGGTTTTAAATAGTAATTTTGTCCATCGGTTTCAGCAGGAGGGAACATGTTTTCTTGAAAGAAATCTAGATGGCCGCTGGTTTGCCACAAATTTTCCCGTCCAATGTTAGGCGTATATATAAGATCGTAGCCTCTCCTATAATGCTCTTTGCGCCAGAAATCTTCAAAAATACTCCTTACCCTTGCTCCTTTTGGATGCCAGATTATCAAGCCAGGTCCAATTTCCTCGTGGATAGAAAATAAGTCTAATTCTTTTCCTAATACCCTATGATCTCTACGTTGAGCCTCCTCGAGCCTCTCAAAATGTTCATCCAAAGTATCCTGACTTTCAAATGCTGTTCCATATATCCGTTGCAGCATCTGCCGATTCTCATCACCCCTCCAGTATGCTCCGGCGACAGTCAGCAGCTTAAACGCGGGTATTTTACCTGTAGATTCCACGTGAGGCCCTGCACATAAATCTTCAAATTCTCCGTGACTATAGGTGCTAATCACCTCATGTTTCGGAATATCGGATATCACCTCTAATTTTAGAGGCTCTAACTGATTCATAACCAATATCTCCTCCCTGGTATATTCGGTATAAATGAAAGGTAAATCCTGGGATATGACTTTCCCCATAGCCGCTTCTATTTTTTTCAGATCTTCATCAGAAAAAGGGGTGTCAAGCATAAAGTCATAGTAGAACCCGTCCTCAGTAGGAGGCCCAATGGCAAGTTTTGCCTCAGGATAAAGTTGCGTGACAACATCTGCCATCACATGGGCAGTGGAATGTCTAATCCTTTTTCTCAAATTTTTCAGTTCTTCAGAATTCATGCATACACCTAATCAAATTTCATCTAGCGCCACTGTTAGGTTTCATCAAATGAAAACTTCTTTGGCTAAAATAGCAGTGCCAGCACCTATAACTATACCTAGGATCAACTTTCGATAGTAGTTCTGATTGATTTTTTTCACAAGCACAGAAGCAATCAAAAAGCCAAGTAAGGCAGGGAAAATACTTACACCAGTCAGTATCAGCCGTTCCGAATCAAACATACCGGTTATAAAATAACCAATTACCGCGGTTGTCTCAATGAATAAATAATAATATGGGAGCGAGCCTCGAATTGAGTCCCTATCCCATTCCCGTGACAGAGCTGCAATTGCCATGATGGGGCCTCCAATCCCTGTAGAAGTAATCATCACACTAACCAAAAAAGCCGCTCCCCACAGGGTAAATTTATGTCTGATAGCCGCGATAGTCGGATTTCGGGCCATAACAAGCCCCAAAAAAATAATTAAAAGAGCAATCGACACTCTCAAGGCTGAAGGATTGGAATTGGAAAGAATGTATACTCCTACAGGAACCCCCATCATTCCAAAAATAACTGGGGCGGTCATTTCTCGGTAATTTATATGCCGCCTATTTTGATAAATCATTAAAACGAATATCAATAGTGAAACTGTATTAATGATGATAACTGTGGACTGCGGATCCACTGTAAGCAACATGATAGGGGACGACCCAATAGCTATACCAAATCCTGCTATTACCAAAACCAGACTGCCCACAAATATAGCTAAAAGCGTTAGCAATATGTCCACAACTAAAGAATCCATTGATATTATGGAACTCTCATGAATTCTGGGTCGGGTTTAATTAGGCTAACAGGAATTACATTCTCATCATTTTCTCCCGTCTGCCAATTTATTTCGAATTGAGGTGAACCCGTCGATGATAGGTACTGTAGTTCGATCCTGGCTTTCCCACTGTGGATACTTATTTCTTCTGATTGAGCGAATTCGCTACCCCAAGTGGTTTCAGTGACCAAAACATCATTCACAAACAGTTTCATAGCACCGTTTCCTGTTAAAGAAAACTTGTATGCTGCTGATATTGGTATTTCCAAAAATCCCGCCCATATGGCTTCATAGGGACCTTCGATTGGCGGGTCGTAGTAAAAGGTATCAGCGGTGAGTCCTATATGTGAAATTAGAGGTTCAGATTCCTGATAAAACACTCCAGCCAATCCCATCGGGGATCTCTCACCTGAGAAAAGCAGTGCCGAAGGTATAGCTTCCATTATACCTCCGTCCCGGCTCCATAATAACTCAGTAAAACCTGATTCAGAATGCGCAGTCCCTTCAAGTGTTACTGAGTGCAACCCTACCCCTAATTTAATACCCTTCCCATCTTCCTGAATTGAAATATCATCCAGAAATAGCTGCCCATCGCCCGACACTTTGAATCGGTAAAGGCCCGGTTGGCGCACATGTAAATTACTTTGGAAAACAAAATCTGCCGGAAGATCTATCCCAGATAAATCTTTAAACCACGAGGATGAAAAAGTATTGAATTTATCGGTTTTTATAAGGGCACCTTCTCGCTTAAAGTTAACCTCCACTCCGAGACTATCGGTTAACTGCTGCTTATTTATTAAGACCTCGTACAAAATTGGATCGCCTCCATGAGGAGCCATAATTTCCCTAAATTTGGCAGACGGGTAGTACCCAGCCAGCAGGTCATAAATACCAGCCTCACGGGGCTCTAAATAAATTGCCGCCCCATGTAGAACCCGATTAGGGGAAATAGGTAAATCCCTCGGAGCAAACAGGGGCTCATAATGAACATTTCCAGAAACTACAGAAGCGGTGAGACTATAAAGAAATTGCCTAGATGAAAACAGGGTATAGCCATTCTGAGATTGTTTAACCATTTCTTTTGCCATGATGGTCTCGGAGGTAGAAAAATCGGCAAACACGTCAGGATGTGATGCTTGTTTTCCGAAATATGTGCTCACATTGAAATAGCCTATAACCCCAAACAATATAACAATAGAAAACAGACCTCCTTTACGAAAGATTCCTCTATGGTTTAAGTTAAAAAGCCGCGACAAATGTACCAACGGCACAATGCTTATAATCAGAACCGCAGGTATAACTCCTATTGATCGCAATGATTGGGGTGACTCCCAAGGAACTGAAAATATCCCTGGCGCCAACATTACAAAAACCCAGCAAGGAAATAATAGGAACAGGGGCCGTCTCCATTGGGCCAGGATAAGAATTAGTCCGGCTATAAACAATGTGCCTGTAACATCATCCAGCATAGGCTCAAAAGGTAAGTTATGCCTCGGGTTTGGGTCTCCTGAAATGTGGAACATTAATAGGTGTTCGACAATATTTTCCCATATGGCTTTAACCGAATTCACATCTGAAAGATGATTTAGTATGAATGCCTCTTCAGTGCGCTTGAAAAATATGCCTGGGTTTCTGAGGGAATACTGTATTAAGGGAACTGTACTGATAATTGAGGCAAAAGCCATACTCATTAAACAGTCAACTAACTTCCTCCAACCTGGAAACCCAGAGCAAATTCTCAATCCTACACCAATCAGAATAACTACCGGAAACAACCGAAACGGAGCATAAAACCACATTCCTGTCCCAAGGGCCAGTCCCGTCCAAAAGAACCAAAAAGGGCTCCATCTAATTAAAGATCTCCATAGTAAGAATCCTGTTAGTGCCGAAAACACTGCAGCAGTTATCCCGTGCATACCAATCCGACCCCAATTCAGACTCCATCTCATAATGGAAACCAAAAAAGCTCCCCCAAGTCCCCAAAAAGTACCGAATATATCTTTAGCAAAATAGAACATAGCCAATATGAGAATTAAAGAAAACCCAGCCGATACAAGTCGACCATTCAACCAGAGAACGCCTGTCAATTCCTGCAACATGGCGACAGGAACCAAGAAAGCTGACGGAAGGTGTGTCGAAGGAACAAACACAGGGGTATTCATCGGTGCGGCATGTATCTGTCCGGCTCTGACTATGTTATCTGCCTCGTCATACCAAAGACCGGCAGGCAATTCACTTATGTTATAAACACGTAGGACAAACCCCAAAATCACTACGCCTGTAACTAAGAAGGTCGCGAGAACAGGGATGGTTAACCTGGAATTTATGAGGGGTTTAGAAGTCGATACCCGTGACCCTCTAAACAAGAAAGGTACGACCAATATAGCCAACATCGAAAACATGTAGCATGTCCAGCCAGCTCCATGGGCCGACCTGTCAAATAACATGAAGCCAAATATTGATAAAATACCCGAAGCGACAACTAGGAACCACCCTATCGTTTTCTCGGTTAATCTCAACCACATTATTTTTGAAGATTCGCTGCCTAAACTAACACCGGTACTTTGAGAGCAGTTACCCTTTTCTCTAATGGGAATTGAATATTTATTAGCGCTAATTAGAATAGCTATAATCCCGACAAAGAAGGTTGGGAGGGATATCAAATAAAGCCCATAATCCCAAAGCTTAACGCTGACAAAGATAAAGGCGATGCCACTTAGTATAGACAAAAGACGAACATTGCTCTCGTTTAATCTGTCGATGTGATACATGCCTTTATATCACGGGGTTACTAAAGATCCGTTTTGGACGATAGCATCAATCAAAGACTCATCTATCCCGAATTCTCTAAGAATTTCAAGGCTATGTTCCCCTAAAAGAGGGGTCGGTTTGACCTGAGTTATGGGCAAATCTGGAAATTGAATGAGGTTATGAGAAAAAGCATACTCACTTCCATCATGGAGCACACCTTTTGATATCATATCGTTTTGAATCGCCTGCTCATCCTTAAAAAAATCTAGTTCATAGCCGGTTATTGATTCAGCACAAGGTATACCGTTAGAACGCATCAGTTCTAGCCAGTATCTAGAATTATGAAGCTTTATGGCTTCTTCGAGCTGGGAACCTAATTCTGAGTGTTCATGTCGAGGACTTTTCCGCCCAAGAGCTGTTAATCCCACCAGATCAAGCAAGGCATCTCCTGATACTGGACCCTCAGCACTCACATAAATCCAACCGTCACTAGTTTGATATAACCGGTGAAAATCACTAAGCCCATTCTGTGATTTATCGGATATTCTTCTTTGTATCTTATCTTTATAACGAGAAAAATCGCCTTCCAAAAGTAAGCACCCAGCATTAAGTAAATTGGTGTTAACCACTTGACCAAGCCCACTCTTCTCTCTTGCGTAAAGAGCCATAACTGCACCCAGGGCTCCCATGCATCCAGCAGTATAATCAGTCGGGGCGAGAGGCCCGAGAAAAGATGGAGGATTACCCTGTCCACCTTGCGCAACTTGGAGACCCATCCAAGCCTGAGCCAGAGGATCGACCCCAGGTCTATTAGCAAAGGGGCCATCCCAACCAAAGGCAGTTACGTGTACTTCTATTATTTTTGGATTGAGTTTTCTTAAAGTCTCCGTATCCAATCCCATTCTACCCGTGGCACCAGGCCTTAGGTTCGCAACCATAACATCGCATGACCCGACAATATTCTGGAGAGCCTCCTTAGCAACCTCATTTTTAGCATCAATGGATATTGATCTTTTGTTAGCGTTTAAAGCATGAAAAGATCTTCCACTAGAGGGTCGTGAGATATCTCCGTACGGGGGTTCTATCTTAAGTACATCAGCTCCTAAATCAGCAAGTAGCCGTCCCATTGTAGGGCCTGCTATCACGTTCGTTATGTCAGCAACTTTGATTCCATTCAAAGGTAGCTTACTAAAGGACTGGTTCTCAAGATTGTTTTCAGTTTGCAGGGATTTTTTTATCGGGGTATCACTACTGGAATTCAACACGCGCGGCCCCTTGATCGAACCTGGTGTATTAGAAAATTTTATAGGCAACCCATATTGGATCATTGAACCATAAATTGGATCAATTAATTCTTGGACCATTTGGTTATGTACAACTTGTTGATTTTCAATCGCCGCATCTGCTGTGGCGGCATGAGCAAATGGAACATCTACTGATTCGAATAATTCAGCCCATTCACAAGATGGCCTTGTTTTCATAACATTTTTCACTATCTCAAAAAGCTCGGCCCTGGCTTCTTCATCCACCGGGTTCCGGCCGTCTCCATATCTTGGATTAGTCATAATCTCTGCTATACCCATAACAGTGGCGGCAATGTCTACGAACCCCGCGTGAATGCAGCCGAGCTGAAGCCACGCCCCATCCTGGCATTCATAGAGACTATAAAATGGCCCTCCGCCAACTGGGGTAACTTTGACAGGTCGTGGCTGGACTCTATCTCCGATGGCTTTCGGCATATACAAAAGACCAGCAGCCATCAATGATGTGTTTATCTTCAGCCCAGCGCCATTCTCGAGGCGGTGAAGTAGCCCGCTCGTAAGTCCTAAAGCTGCCAATAGACCGGCTCCAACGTCTATGACAGGATGCGCGACATGAGTTGAACCTTCTTCAAACCCTGGCATCCTATCCAAAATACCTGTTCTAGCTTTGATCAAGTCAGTTATAGGTGAATCATTCTTTAAAGATCCATTTTGACCATAAGGGGTAATCGAACAATGTAATAATCTAGGATTCACTTTTCTCAAAGTTTGAAACCCGATCTTTTTTTGCAATGGGTCTGACGGGAGTAAATCCTCGATTAAAACATCAGACTTCTGAACAAGTTTCTCAAACAATGCATACTGCGTGTTTAGATCCAAAACGTGGAGTTCTTTCCCTCTGTCTAAAGTGGCAAATTCCGGATCATCCCGGTTGATATTTTGCTTTGCAGGCACCCTCAAAACTCTAGCTCCATTATCACTCAAAAACATGGAGCAAATAGATCCTGCCTTGCCAGATGTGGTGTCAATAACATTAATTCCGTCGAATACTTCCATAACTTACTAAATTTCTCCGCAATTAAGAGATGTTTGACAAACATTTTAAACAAAAAAACCCCGGGTTGGATCGAAATCTAACCCAGGGTTTTTTAAAATTCAAACCTATTAAAGTCTAGGCAACAGGGGCTGCTAATTTTTCCCTAATAATTGCCCTCAGTTCTTTTACTCTCGGTAAATTCGGAAACACACCGTCTTCCTCTGCCTTATCAAATATCTTCTCTCCATCAGCAAATACCTGATAGATCCCACCAATTCCTGGTGTGATTCTTATAGCAATATCTTTCCCTGCTTCAGCGAAAAACTCGTTGGCCATCCAGGCCGCCATTCCGTGATGCGCTCAAGGCACACAATAGATTATTTCTACCTCAAATTTTCCTTCACCTGCCATGTTATCCTCCTTTTAAACGTCGCGGTGTTTCATTAGCTAACCGCGCCTAAATTATCACAAATTCAAGCGATGGGTCAACAAGGTTTGTAACAGCGGGATGACCAACAAAAGTTAAAATTCCATATCCATTCCCATGTCAACTACCTCTCCCTTCCCTGTTTTTGATGAATCTAATGCATTTTTAAACTCTAAATATAACTCATACTCACTTTGTTTATCCAAGTTTTTCATGTTCATTAGATTATCCTTGAATTCTTCCACCAAGTTGTGTTCTGTCCTCCCTTCAGGCATATCGAAGAAGTCTCGATCAAATACTGGCACTTTTCCGCTTCTAAAATACCCTTTATTTTCGAGTTCATACGATTCAAGGTCATCCGTTCCTTTTCCTAACACTTCCCCGGTTTCTACATAATGTTCCATCACGGGTTGCATCCCATATTTTTGAATTGGACAAACTTTCATACATATTCCACAACCTGAATAACGAGCCATTACGGGGCGACAACGCTTAGCAATTAATTTATTTTTCTCGACTCCCCGAAACCAAACCCTTTGTGATTGAATTGCTTTGCCGGGACACCGCATAAAGCAAACTTGGCAAAGTTCGCAAAATTTATACATGCCGTAATCAGTTGGTGAATCATAATCAAGGCGCGCATCAGTAATTATCAACTGTAACCTGGCACGAGATCCAAAGTGGGGAGAAAGCAACTGGCCGTTTACCCCCAACTGACCCAACCCGGCCTCTACAAACATAGGAATCATGGGTCCAAAATGCCATGCAGGCCCAGATATCTGCGCACTGAAACCTAATTCATTGATAAAATCCGCCAGTTTTAAAGAAAGATCAGCCTGGGCTAAATACGCATCACCTTGTGCAATCTCTGAGGAGTAGGAAGGTATATTTTGAGTTTCAATATATTCTTGCTCATATGCTAAACATATAACATTAGGAAGATCCTTCCGAACATAGCTCTTCCTGCTCTGATAAATGTATCTTCGGTCAAATTTAGTAAACCCTATCTCGCTATATCCGAGTTCTTTTGCCTTATTACGGATTAGCTCAGTGGAGTTTTCTGTCTGTGAGGAAACATTAGGAACACGCTCCCCTGATCTCTTGATTTTGTTTATCCACGGGATAATTTTCTTCTGATAGTTTTTGTAAAGCTTCTCAGTTTCAGGGGTATGTTCCGCTCTCTCTTTTTGGGCCCATACAGCCGAAGCACTTTGCGTTATTGAAAAACTCTCTAAAGGAAATTCTCTACTGTAATAAGACACCTCAGTATCTCTCTGCGGCACTCCGTCTACTTTAAGGAGATCTGCTGCAATAGGAATTTCAATGTCAGGATCCCCAAATTTGAGGCCTGCTCGCCTTATGATTTTGCCTACCTTGCGTTTTGCCAAACCGTAAAACCTCAACTGCGAATATGCCGAATATTGATACGAGAAAGATTATAAACCAAGTTTCCTTTCTTACATCCTGTGTTGTGGTGAAAATGCAAATGGGATTATCCTAATATGAATACAAAAACGGGGTGAAGCTTGACTCAAGGCCTGAAGGTAGACAAAGTTGGGGTATATGGGGACAAAATTCTGATCAGGTGGAATGACGGCCACGAAAGCACATATGGTGCCAAAGAAATAAGAATCAGCTGCCAGTGTGCGGAATGTGTTGAAGAATGGAGTAAAAGGCAACTGTTAGACCCAGCCACCGTACCTTCAGACCTGACAGCAGAGGACCATTTAATGATTGGTAATTATGCAATCCAGTTTTTGTGGAGTGACGCACACTATACCGGTATTTTCCCTTTTGATATCTTGAGAAAATTGTGCCCTTGCACTAGCTGCACCTAATTCCCCCTTAGATAGAAACCTGCTGCATGCCAGGGAATATGTTCTGAACAAAAAAAGGGAAGGGTTATGAATAAGCCCGCCCTTTTTTTGCCAAGCCCTAGGCTGGTTTGAATTTAGGAAGGGCTAGTTCGTCTGTTATGTCTTCAAACACAACTTCCAAAGCCATACCAATTTGTAAATTGTCTGGCGTGGGATCTTCGATGACAATATTAGTGGCCATCTTGGGTCCTTCTTCCAATTCAACTACTGCCGTCACGAAAGGAACGTCGTCAACAAACCCTGGGTGGGGAGCTCTTTGAACTATTCCGTAGGTAAACAAAGTAGCTTTACCTGAAGCTTGTATCCAGTTTGTATCCTTCGAGAAGCAGCAAGGAGAAATATCTCGCGGATAGAAATAGGCATTCCCGCAAGACTTACAGTTCCTCAACCATAATTCACCTTGTTTTGCCTTTTGCCAATAAACATCCGATTCCCCTTGAGGTACCGGTAATGGTTTGTTATAAGCCATGTGTATACTCCTTAGATTAATCTACTGCCAGGACAGTAGTGCCGGTGGAAGACAGTGACCCTCCTGTTCCGTTGATCAGACACAATTTTGGATCGTCCAACTGTCTATCACCACACTCTCCTCTTAGTTGCCTAACCGCTTCCAAAACTAGGAACATCCCATACATTCCGGAGTGGGTGTAGGATAGCCCTCCTCCCGATGTGTTCATAGCAAAATCCCCGCCTGGAGCTGTTCTTTGATTAGCCACAAAATCAGGGGCTTCCCCAGGTCCGCAAAACCCAAGGCTTTCCAAAGTAGCCAGTACAGTATAAGTAAAAGAGTCATAAATCATCGCGAGATCAATATCATCGTGAGTAACACCAGATCTTTCTAATGCTAGTGGTCCAGTATTTTTTGCCACCGTACGGGTGAGATCCGGCATCTGGCTGATCAGATTGTGGTCGTGCGACTCTGCTGCACCCAAAACCCATACAGGCTTTTTCTTGGAGTCGCGGGCTCTCTCAGCTGATGTGATCACATATGCCCCCCCGGCATCTGTCACTAAACAGCAATCCAAAAGATGGAAAGGCCAAGATATCCATCGTGAATTGTGGTAATCATCAAAAGACATATCATCTTGCATATAGGCCTTTGGGTTTAACTGGGCCCACTTACGGGTAGCCACTGCAACCTCTGCCATAGCCTGACGAGTTTTATCTTCCCCGTACTCATGCATATATCTTCTGGCTGCCATAGCATAGTTAATGGGTGCTCCCAGAAATCCGTATGGTGTTTCAAACTGTGAGCCAGGATCAGCAGCGTCACCACCTGGTCGACTCCTTCTACTTCGGCCTGCCTCACCGTGGGTAACGAGTGCCACATCGCAATATCCAGCATTGATGGCAGCCATAGCATGAGCGATATGAATTATAAATGACGAGCCCCCAACAGCGGTGGTATCTGTAAAACTCGGCTCAATACCCAAATATTCAGCCAAATTCAACGTAGATGTACCGGCAGTAAAAAGCCCATTCACATCTTTCATAGACATGCCTGCGTCTTCCAAAGCATTGTACGCTGCCTCAGCATGGTGAGTTAGATTCGATTTATCGGGAACTTTCCCAATTTCATCGGACTCATCCACCCCGACTATAGCAACCGTCTTTCTTAAATCGGTCATTAATTTCGTACCTCCCTAATTAGATACAATTTAGCGAACCGTACTTAGTAATCAAATAGCTGATTTGCAAGGTCCACGAGGAAGAGTACATGCAATTTCCTGTATACACAAACTCACCGAAAAACAAATTTACCAATTAGTGAAAGACCCATCATTTCTCCTGAGTTGTGGCGGCCATCCTGTAGGGTCCACTATACGATCCAAAGCTAATTCTTCATTGAAATCCACACCCATACCCGGCTCATCAGGGCACCAAGCGTAACCGTCTTTCCATTCAATTTGTTTCGGAAATAAATCAGTCGCATAAGAGCCAGGTCTCCTTGGCATTTCTTGTACGCCTACGTTGGTTGAGGCCATGCATAAAGCAACACAAGCCGCTGCACTCACGGGCCCCAAAGGGTTATGAGGCACAATGTCAATGTAGTGTGTTTCAGCCCAGTGAGTTATTTTGAGGGCTTCGGTAATACCGCCGACGATGCACAGGTCTATCCGAGCATAGTTTATCAACTCCTCCTCAATCACTTCCCTAAATGACCATTTAGTAGCCCATTGCTCTCCAGCGG
>DTSF01000254.1 GCA_012965485.1 Dehalococcoidia bacterium | reverse complement strand
TATTTCCACAACCCTATATTCCATCAACCTGATTCCTCTTGGCGGATTTGTCAAAATGGTTGGTGAGGAAGACCCCACAGAACCTCGAAGTTTCGCTAGGCAGTCAATCCTAAAACGGTCGATTGTCTTAATGGCTGGTTCATTTATGAATCTACTATTACCATTACTCATATTTGCAACCATCCTTTCCCTACCCCATGACACATTGATTGGTACCGTTACTATCAGTGGAGTAGCACCAAATTCACCTGCTGAAGAAGCTGGGCTTAAAGAAGGCGACTCAATCCTAGAAATAAACTCTTTAGGAATCTCTAACCACATGGATCTTGTTAAAGAAATAGAAACCAAGCAAGGAACTGAAGTTGAGTTGTTAATAAGAAAAGGCAATTCAAGTTTATTGTTACCTGGATCTCCCGAATTTGCGACTTCTGAATATATACGCCTAACACCTCGAGAAAACCCCCCTTCATACAGGGTAGTGGAAATAGTATCGGAACCCACAAAAGAAATAGCTATTTCTGAAGCCAAACAATACAACCCATCGTTAGAAGTCGGAGACGTTTTACGTCAAGGTTCTATTGGAGTCTTAATCGGGACCGCTAACGGTAGAGTGGTTAAAGATCGGCTTCCTTTGCACGAAGCCATACCTACAGCATTTAGTAAAATAGGTGAGGTTATCTCATTTTCTGCACAAGGAATTGGTAGTTTCGTAAGTAGGGGTGAAAACCCTGGGTTGACCGGACCAATCGGGATTGCCCAGGTCACGGGAGAAGTCGCTAAGGTAGGAATTGCCCCTATATTTGAGCTAACCGCCCTAATCAGTATCAGCTTGGCAATCGTTAACCTATTACCGATTCCTGCTCTGGATGGGGGTCGATTAGTGTTCGTATTGGTTGAAGGAATCCGAGGTGGCAAGAAGATTTCCCCTCAAAGGGAAGGGATTATCCACATGACGGGATTCATTGTACTAATAGGTCTAGTGGTGGTGATGAGTTATTTCGACATAATCCGAATATTAAGTGGGGAAAGTTTTTTTAGGTAATTATTAATCAATGAGCCATCGGGGATTTCAAATGCGTAGAGTAACAAAACCGGTTTTTGTGGGTGATGTAAAAGTCGGCGGAGACGCGCCCATATCGGTCCAATCCATGACAAAAACTGACACCAGAGATGTGAAATCTACACTTACTGAAATAAAGGAACTGGAAAATGCGGGCTGTGAGATAATTCGGTGCGCCGTGCCAGATATGGAGGCAGCAAAAGCATTAAAAGAAATAAAAAAAGGCGCAAGTATCCCTGTCATTGCAGACATCCATTTTCATCATGAACTAGCTATAGAATCATTAAAAAGTGGTGTCGACTGCCTAAGGCTTAACCCTGGAAACATAAGGGACGAAGAAAAGGTTAAAGAGGTGGTCAAATTGGCCAAACAACGAGAAGTGCCAATCAGGATAGGGGTAAATTTCGGAAGTCTACCTCCGGTAGGGGCTATAGGGAAAACCCGTGGTCTGAACAGACATGATGACGGGGTCAACTTACTAACCAAGGGTGGTACCCCCAGTTCAGATTATACGGCAGTGGATCATATGGTTGCTACTGGCCTATGGGAAATTGACCTGCTTGAAAATTTGGATTTCGACCTGATTAAAATATCCTTAAAGGCCTTCGATATAGATACAACAGTAGAGGCCTATAGAAGAATGTCAAAATTGATCCCATATCCTCTTCACCTAGGTATCACTGAGGCTGGTACAGCAAAATCTGGCAGCATAAGAAGTGCAATAGGATTGGGTATATTACTATATGAAGGTATTGGAGACACAATACGCGTAAGCCTTAGTGATGATTCGACAGAAGAGGTGATTACTGGCTTTGAAGTATTAAAAGCTTTAGGCCTAAGGAAAGAAGGAGCTGTTCTTGTGGCGTGTCCGAGTTGCGGCAGAGCTGATGTAGATGTAAGGGGCTTGGCCAACCAGGTGGACCAACTTCTGGAGGACACAAAAACACACATCAAGGTCGCCGTTATGGGATGTGAGGTCAATGGTCCAGGAGAGGCCAAGGATGCTGATGTAGGAATTGCCGCCGGAGTAGGGAAAGCAGTGATTTTCCGTAAAGGGAAAAAGTCAAAAATCGTGGATGAATCTGACATGCTTACCGAACTGATGGCAGAAATTAAACAAGTCGAAAAAGAATTATCGCTGACAACAAAAAACTCTGTTAGTTGATTCTTAGAAGGCATTTATCATATGAAATTATCCCGATTATTCGTGAGGACATTGAGAGATGCTCCTAGCGACACTGAATTAATAAGCCACAAGTTATTGCTGCAAGCCGGAATGGTGCACCAAGTTTCTTCCGGTGTTTACAGCTACTTACCACTCGCATGGAGATCGCTGCGTAAAATAGAACAGATCATCAGAGAAGAAATGGATAATTCAGGGGCTCAAGAGGTAAAACTAGGGTTATTACAGCCAAGAGAGATTTGGCAAAAGTCCGGAAGGGACGAAATATACGGGCCGGATCTGATCAGGCTCCAGGACCGCAGAGGAAGGCACCTAGTCCTACCTCCAACCAATGAAGAGTTAATGACCGAAACAGTAAAAAGTGTCGTCCAAAGCTACAGAGATCTTCCATTTAATTTGTACCACATCCAAACAAAATTTAGGGATGAACCTAGATCCAGGGGCGGCCTGATAAGAGTTAGGGAGTTTGACATGATGGACGCATACAGTTTTGACATGAATGCGGAAGGTTTAGACCTAAGTTATCACTTAATGATCAATGCATATATCAACATTTTCAAGCGCTGTGGAATTGAAACCGTAATAGTGGAAGCGGACAGTGGTGCAATCGGGGGCAAAGATTCTAAAGAATTTATTCTTCTATCGGATTCAGGTGAGGACACCATAGTCATGTGTGACAATTGCTCCTATGCGGCCAATGGAGAAAAATCAGAATTCACCAAGCTAGCTATTCCCACTGAACCTCCAACCGGCCAAAAAGAAGTGCCTACTCCCGGGGTAAAAACCATAACCCAACTTTGCGAATATCTCTCAGTGGGCCCAGAAAAAACTCTCAAGTCTGTCTTCTATAAATCGGGCCGAGAATTCGTTATAGTGGTGATTCGTGGTGATTTGGAAATTAACGAAGTAAAGTTGAAGAACAGTATTGGTGGAGGTGATTTAAGGTTGGCCACAAGAGAAGAAGTTGCCCAACAAGGATTAATATCAGGTTCTGCTTCTCCGGTAGGAGTGAAAGGAATTAAGGTGATTGCAGATGACTCTATCAACTTAGGCAATAATTTTTTGGCAGGTGCGAATAAAGAAGGATACCACCTATCAGGCATAAATCACCCAAGAGATTTCCAGGCTGAAATACTAACTGATATTGCCTTAGCAGAAGATGGGTTTCGATGCCCGAACTGTGCCGGAAGCTTGCATACAACACGAGGGATCGAAATTGGACACGTGTTTAAATTAGGCACGCGGTATTCTGAGTCAATGGGAGCCACGTTCCCAGACCAAGACGGAAATCTACAACATATAGTCATGGGATGCTATGGAATTGGGATCGGACGTATTCTCGCTGGGGCAATAGAACAACATGCTGATGATAGAGGAATAATATTCCCTAAAACTATTTCTCCATACGAAGTGATACTTACAACTTTGAACACTGATAATATCGAGGTCATGAAAACTTCGGAAGAAATCTACACTGAAATGTCACAAGCAGGTATTGAGGTGCTTTGGGACGACAGACAAGAATCGGCTGGAGTCAAATTCAATGACGCGGACCTATTAGGCATGCCGTTGAGAGTGGTTGTAAGTAGCCGAAACATGGAAAACAATGTAGTCGAAATTAAAATCCGAAATGAGCAGCAGGGATACACTATCCCAATTCAAAATTGTAATGAAGAAGTGGCCAGACTGCTGGAAAAGTAAACGAGTCTAAAATGGTGGCTTGGCCTAACAAAATAGTTTGTCCGATAGTAATAAGTTTTGATCTCGACGGGATCAGTGGAACCATTAACAGGAATCCAGCATCCAAAAATCTACCTACTTTAATGTCTATGAGAGAGTATGGTCCTTCAATCGCAACACCCAGAATTCTAGATCTATTGGATTCCCACAAAATAAAGTCTTCCTTTTTCATACCAGGTTTCATAGCCGAAACACATCCGGAATTGGTATTGGACATTCATCGAAGAGGCCATGAGATAGGGAACCACGGTTATATGCATGAACCCCCTGCCACATTGACCTCACAAGAAGAGGAAAACGTACTACAGCAAGGTTCGGAAATACTAAAAGATATAACAGGGCAATCTCCCGCAGGGTATAGGTCTCCTAGTTGGGAATTGAGTCCAGATTCATTGGAAATATTGAAAAGAAATCACTTTTTATATGACTCAAGTATGATGGGGAATGATGTTCCCTATCTTATCCATACCAAAGAAGCACCTATGATCGAAATCCCCATACACTGGGAGTTAGATGATCACCCGTTTTTCAATTACATTCCTTTCCTGAACCAAACTAATGTCATGGCGAGCCCTCAACATGTATATTCTGTATGGTCAGCAGCATTTGAGGGTTTATATAAATATAAAAGAACCTTTGTTTTAACTATGCACCCATGGATTATAGGAAGGCCAGGCAGACTCAACATGTTGGATAAATTGATAACCATGATAAAAAGTTTTCAAGGAACTTCTTTCATGGCATGTAAAGATCTTGCGGTTCTAAAAGAACATGATTACATGTAGAAGGGTTTGAAGAAGGGATAGGCCTGATGATAACATTTCAAGGTTTAATCCCCACTGTAATCTGCCATAGATATGGTTTGCCATTATAACTAGGAGCAAAATAAACCAAATGACCTTACCCAAACGCATGAAGTTTGGAATTTTCCTAGCACCTTTCCACTGGCTGGGAGACAACCCAACTCTCGCCCTAGAAAGGGATCTAGAAACGATACAGTGGTTGGATCACCTAGGCTTCGATGAAGCTTGGATAGGTGAGCACCACAGCGCAGGATGGGAGACTATATCTTCTCCTGAAGTATTTATGGGAGTCGCTGCAGAAAGAACCAAACATATCAAACTAGGCACAGGAGTTGCCAGTTTGCCATATCACCATCCTCTTATGCTTACAAATCGTATGGTTCTATTAGATCATCTGACCCGAGGAAGGGTGATGCTGGGTGTAGGTCCAGGTGCTTTAGTTTCTGATGCCTATGCACTTGGCATTGAGCCATCTTTACAAAGACTTCGTATGGACGAAGCAATAGGCATAATAAAAAGGCTTCTTACAGAAACAGAGCCTATAACCTATGAATCTGACTGGTTCACTTTGAGGGAAGCGTTAATACACTTGAGACCTTACACAGAACCACATTTTCCGATGGCCGTTGCAGCAGCACAGTCACCTTCAGGAATGGTTGCAGCCGGAAAGCATGGTCTAGGAGTACTTTCTGTCAGCGTAGTGAGAGGTGGAAGCATAGCATCTAATTTGGGAGACTTCTGGAAAATCGCAGAAGATACAGCGGAAGAATACGGTCAAACCGTAAACAGAAGTGACTGGAGGATCGTCTTACACGTTCACTTGGCTGACACCAAAAAAGAAGCGATGGCCCAAGCAAGAGAAAAATCAGCCGCATACCAATACGACTATTTCCACCAAACTATGGGAACACCTTTTGATTACGACGGACCCAAGGACAAAATAATAGACTACATGGTCGATAACGGGGCATGGTGTGTAGGAACACCAGACGATCTAATAGAAAAAATCAAAGAACTAGGTGAACAGAGCGGAGGATTTGGCGGTTTTATGATTCAGGCCACAGAATGGGGCACCAGGGAACAAGTGAGGCACAGTTACGAATTGATAGCCCGATACGTCATGCCCCATTTCCAAGGCTCACTTACTAATTTGGTAACATCTCAGAAATGGTCTGAAGACAATAGAGATAAATTACAAGCCTTGAAAACAATCTCTCTCAGCAAGGCAACAGAAAGCTACAAAAACAGAACTTAGAATTAGGAGAAACATTCATGACAAAAATGACCGGAGGCGAAGCTCTCGCGAAATCACTTTACCGAGAAGGAGTGAGAGTCATTTTTGGTTTGCCCGGGGTACAGCTTTACCATCTCCTTGATGGGTTGGCAAAAGAACCAGGGATACGGTTTATTAATACCAGGCATGAACAGGCTACAACCTATATGGCTGATGGATATTCCCGGGCAGGAGGAGGAATAGGTACAGCATTGGTTGTGCCAGGACCAGGGCTTCAAAACGCCAGTGCAGGGATAGGTACAGCATATTCAGCATCATCTCCTATATTAGTTGTCTCGGGTCAAATTGAGAGAGACCACATTGGCCTTGAAAGAGGAATGCTCCACGAAATAAAAGGTCAAATTGAAACAATAAAACCCATTACTAAACATCAAAAACTAATACTGGATCCCGTTGAGATACCAGAGGCCGTACATGAAGCCTTTGAGCAACTTCAAACAGGCAGGCCAAGACCGGTTCAAATAGAAATACCTCCAGAAACCCTTTCCGACACAGCTGACATTGAGTTATTGGAGGCTGGAAAATATGAGAGACCTGCTGCCAGTAAAGAAAGCATAAGTCGGGGAATTGATCTTATTTCCAATGCAAAAAATCCTCTTATATGGGCCGGGGGGGGGGTAATATCTGGTGAAGCATCAAAGGAACTGACATCTTTAGCGGAATTTCTACAAGCCCCTGTTATAGCAACCGGTGAAGGTAGAGGAGCTATCTCAGACAGAAGCTACCTGTCGATTGGTAGTTTCCGGTTCAAAAACGACACCTTTTTTGAAAACAAAATCCAAGACTACGACTTGGTCGTAGCGGTCGGAACCAGGTTACTAAACAACCAACAATTGACGGGGCAAAAAGTCCTTCAAATTGACATAGACGATGAAGAAATCGGTCGTAATTATGACAACACGGAAGGGATCAATGGTGACGCCAAAAAGACTCTCACAGAGATTCTAAATGGATTGAAAGACGTAATGCCACCTCGTGAAAATAGAGAGGAAGAGCTCACACAACTAAAAGCCGAAAGATTTAATCCCGGCACGGTAATTGAACCGCAAGAATCTTTCACCAAAGTCATTCGAAGCGTCATGCCAGATGATGGAATATTCATCTCAGGTATGACTCAAATTGGGTATTACAGTAGAAACAAATTTGAAGTTTATGAACCAAGGACCTACATTACCTCCTCCTATTACGGTAACCTTGGATATGCTTATCCAACGGCATTAGGGGCTAAAGTTGCACAACCAGAAAAGGCAGTCGTAGTTGTTTGTGGGGATGGTGGATTTATGTTCAATGTCCAAGAGTTAGCCACGGCCGTTAAACACCAAATCAACGTGGTTGCTGTGGTGTTTAACGATAACGCTTACGGAAATGTAATGAGAGATCAGATCAACATGTTTGATGGAAGAGAATATGGGGCTGAGGTTCATAACCCCGATTTCATGAAACTCGCTGAAGCTTTTGGTGTGAGAGGTGTAAGGGTCGAAGGTGGGGCACCTGAATTAGGAAAAGCCGTGCAAGAGTCGCTGAGTATAGAAGCCCCGACATTGATAGAAGTGCCAGTCGGGCCAATGCCTAATCCTTTCAGGGATTACTAAAACAGTTTCGTCAGGACCCGATAAACGAGCCCTGACGAGAATATCTGCACTAAACCAGGAAAAACGGGATAGACAATTCGCCGCATATATCTTTAAACCAGTCTATAACCTCATAATGTAGAGGTATGCCTTTTTCGGATCTTTCAATAACAGCCTCATGCTCCGGTTGGCCAGGATACATAACTCGATCATGACCGGGTGCTGGTTTGGAAGAATTCAGCATGTTAATCCATTCATCCATGGTTCTTTTAAATTCTTTCGTGTCCATGAAAGCTTCGATGTTGTAGGCAGCTACATAATGCCCAAAATTTGGTCGGCCAGGGTTCATGCCATACCCACCTCCTGTCAAAATACCTCCTAATATATCGACGAGACACATCATCCCATACCCTTTATGCGATCCTAATTCCCGTGTCCCTCCAAGGGGAAGCAAATAGGATGAAGCAGAACCTTCATAGCCCGGTGTTGGAGGATCCACTTCCTCCATAATTGGGCTACCATCATGATCGGCCACCCACCCGGCTAATCCTTGTGTCCCGTTTCTTCTAGCAAGGCCTAGTTTATTACCTGCAACGGCGCTCATGGCAGCATCAAACACAAAGGGAGCCTCTTTATCAGCAGGAGCCGCAATCGCTATCGGATTCGTACCCAAAACGGGTTCTGCTCCGAAGGTCGGTAAAACCCCCGGAGGACACGATGTCATACACATGCCTATCATGTCGTTGTCTACTGCCTTCAAAGCGTGATATGAAGCCATACCAAGGTGCCTTGAATTATGAATAGTCACAACTCCCATGCCCACA
>DTSF01000253.1 GCA_012965485.1 Dehalococcoidia bacterium | reverse complement strand
GGCTGCATTTGGCGGAAGATAGTGAAAAGATGTTCCCTCCTCCCTTTCACACAATGTTGGTAAAACTAAATCCCCTACATTCAGAGAACTATCCACAGCACCACAAAGGCCTAGGACAAAAACTCGTTTAACTCCCCTTGAAACTGCTGTTTGGATCGCGCTTACTCCGATTGGAGCGCTTATGGTGCCTTCTATGACGACCAGATCTCTGTTGCTGTCACTTCTATATAGGAGTGATTCCCCGCCAAAGAATTGGAGTAGATCTGAGTCTTGATAAAGCATATTAGGCTTAACAAATTTTCCCAAAAGGTTTTGAGAAAATATTACCAACAGATTCGAGGGTAAATTCAGTGCTGTTTTATCTTGTAGTTCGGGCCTTATTACGCACTGTGATTTATCTTCTGGATCAAACCATTTTTCTCTACTCATGTAAGATCAAATTTCATTTAAGGCCCAGGACTTTACTAGATGATGAGCAATCGCTATTTTCATGGGAACCTTTAGTACTTCGCTATTATTTTCAAGGGCTGAGATGACATCTTTTCTCTCAAACCATTTAACATCAGTCATTTCGTCCTTGTCCATATCGATGTCAGTAGTAACCGCCTCTGCGTGGCAACCTATCATTAAGGAATAAGGTAACGGCCAAGGTTGAGATGAATGGTATTTAACATTCTTAACTTCTATTCCTGCTTCTTCCTTCACTTCTCGAGCCACGGCTTCTTCAATTGATTCACCTTGATCAACGAATCCAGCTAGTGCTGAATAAGTGTTAGTTCTTTGAAGTCTTCCTCTTGATTGCCCTAATAAACACATATCCCCATTGTGGACCACGACTATTATGACCGGATCGGTTCTTGGAAAATGATCGGTGTCGCATCCTGTACAATTTCGTACTTGGCCAGCTCTCTTCATTTGAGTTTTTGATCCGCAAGCCGAACAGAACTTGTACCGTTGGTGCCAGTAGACTTGTATTCTTGCTTGAGCGGCGATTCCTGCTTCCTCCCGGTCTAAAAATTCACCACATGATCTAACATCAATGAATCTTAGGGAAGGCTTTAAATTCCTGATTACTGCATCTGAAAAACGATCAATCGATACTTCTATTGCGAAGTGATATACATCATCCAATATCCCCAGGAAAATAGGTTCTGATTCGTATCCGAAATCATACAACTGAACGCGTGAGAGCCAAAACAGATTGGATTCAGGTCCTGTATCAACCAGCAAATTGAGTTCTCTTAATGGCAAAAAACGACTTTGGGGGTTCGCCATCATATTGTTTATTTCAGACTCATTTCTCCTTTCTTTTTCCCCCTTATCCAGAGGATTTCTTGCAAATACGTGTCCATATCCCTGTATGGTCATAAAAAGCTCCTGAAGTCGGATATTAAGGTATTAGAACACATCCATGGTGTGAACGTGGGCTTGTTTTATTGTCGGGTACTTCCTTAAGTTTTTGATGCTGTCATCTAAGGGGCAGTTATTTTGATTGACACCCTTGGTGATGTGAACACAGAATAGCTTCATAATAACGAAATCCAAGAATATAAGGAGACTAACCGATGATATATGAAACCCGGATTTATGAGACCCATCCTGGTAAGTTGCCAGCCCTCAACGATAGGTTTCGTAACCATACTATGAGCATTTTTGAAAAATATGGAATAAAAAATATTGGGTATTGGACCTCCGAGGTTGGTGAATTTAGTGATAGGTTGACTTACATAATTGCTTTTGAGGATCAAGGGCATAGGGAGAAAGCTTGGAATGCTTTTAGAAATGATCCTGAGTGGAATAAGGTAAGAACTGAGTCAGAACTGGAGGGGCCAATAGTAAAAAGAGTATTTAATAATTTGCTGACACCGACCGACTATTCTCCTTTGCAATAAGTTGTGAATCAATATTGACCTCTTCTAAAAAAGCGAATTTTCAACAATGGTGGGTGTCCTTCACGTTTAAGGATTTTCGGTTTTTATGGGCATCCACTTTCTTTCAATCAATCGGGTTTGGAATGGACAGCGTGGCCTTAGGGTGGATTGTTTTCGAGAAAACAGATTCTGCATTTATGGTTGCATTATTAGCTGCACTTCGAATGGTCCCATTGTTTTTGTTGGGTATATTCTCTGGGCTTATAGCCGACAATGTTGAAAGGCGGATCTTTCTTCGTATCTTTACCTCACTGGCTGGAAGCCTCATGGCTTTGCTTGGGGTTCTAATAATTGTTGGCTACGGCCAAGTGTGGGTCATTATTTCGATAGCGACCATTACGGGTGCTGCCTTTGCATTTATCCTTACTTTGAGACAGGCCTATACTTTCGATATTGTTGGACCATCTCTTTC
>DTSF01000252.1 GCA_012965485.1 Dehalococcoidia bacterium | reverse complement strand
TCGTAAATGGCAACTTTGAAACCCCAAAATGACGATCAGTATTCAGCAAGTGATATTCAAGTCCTTGAAGGTATGGAAGCTGTCCGAAAAAGACCAGGTATGTACATTGGAAGCACCGATCAAAGAGGCCTTCACCACCTAATATACGAAATCGTCGATAATAGCGTTGATGAATTTATGGGTGGATACTCCAGTTCAGTAAGTGTAACTATTCAAGAGGACGGATCTGTACTGGTTACTGATGACGGACGGGGGATCCCTGTCGATACACATCAAACAACTGGAATGCCAGCCCTGGAAACTGTTATGACCACGCTGCATGCCGGTGGAAAATTTGGAGGCAAAGCATACGCGGTTTCAGGTGGATTACACGGAGTCGGTGCCTCGGTTGTAAATGCTCTGTCCAAATGGGTAAAAGTTTCCGTTTACAGAGAAGATAAGATATTTCGGCAAGAATATTCTAGAGGCATCACTCAGACTGAATTGACCTCAGAAAACGATCCAGATGGCAAAAACAGTGAGACTGGTACAACCATAGAATTCATGCCAGACACCGATATATTTAGTGAACTAGTCTTTGATTTTGCCGTTCTTTCCAACAGGTTCAAGGAAATGGCATACCTTAATAAAGGTCTGGAAATTTCTTTTAAAAGTAACTGGCATTCCAGCCGGTGGCCGAATAACGAAGTAACTTACTATTTTGACGGAGGTATATCTAGTTTCGTTAGAGGCCTTAATCAAAAAAGAGGTGTAGTTCACGCGGAACCTATTTACGTAGAAAAGGATTTTGAGGGTACCAAAGTTGAGGTTGCCCTTCAATATAACGATTCCTACAGCGAATTCGTATATGCCTTTGCAAACTGTATAAACACTGAAGATGGCGGGACCCATGTTACGGGTTTTAGATCGGCTCTAACCCGGGTATTGAATGACTTTGGAAGGAAGTCAAAACTCATCAAAGATAATGAACCTAACCTTGCAGGAGAGGATACAAGAGAAGGCCTCACAGCTGTAATAAGTGTCAAAATGAAAGATCCTCAATTTGAGGGACAGACAAAAAACAAACTTGGAAATCCAGAAGCTAGAACTCAAGTGGAGACAGTATTAGGGGAAGCCTTACAAATCTTCCTAGAGGACAATCCTAAAGAGGCGAAGGCAATCATCGACAAATGCATGACCTCGCAACGGGCGAGAGAGGCTGCTAGAAAAGCCAGAGAGTTAATTATCCGTAAGAATGCTATGGATGGCGGTGGCCTCCCAGGGAAACTCGCCGATTGCTCAGAAAAAAACCCGGAACTTTGTGAAATCTATTTGGTGGAAGGCGATTCAGCTGGCGGTACAGCAAAGATGGGCAGGAACAGAAGATTCCAGGCAATTCTACCCCTGTGGGGAAAAATCCTAAATGTGGAAAAAGCTAGAGCAGATAAGATAGTAGAACACGATGCCATCAGGTCAATGATTACAGCAATAGGGGCCGGCCTTGATGAAGATTTCGATGTTGAGAAACTCAGATATCATCGAGTAATTATTATGTGTGATGCGGATGTTGATGGCTCTCACATACGTACTCTACTCCTGACTTTTTTCTTCCGACACATGCCGGAACTGATTCATCACGGCCACCTGTACATCGCTCAACCTCCTCTATACAAGATATCCGTTGGGAGAAAAGACCAGTATGTTTATACAGATTCCGAAAGAGAAGAAGTTCTTGAGCAACTGAATAGGAAAAGAAATGTTCATATCCAACGTTACAAAGGCTTAGGTGAAATGAACTCCGATCAGCTGTGGCACACCACTATGAATCCTGAGAGTCGTACGTTGTTGCAGGTAACTGTGGCTAACGCAGTTATAGCAGATGATACCTTTACTGTACTGATGGGAGATGAAGTGGCGCCGAGGAGAAACTTCATCCAAACTCACGCTTTGGAAGTGACCAACCTAGATATCTAAACCAGTGATGTTTGGAAAAAAACTGGGCCAGCCGGTATGATCTATGATCTGATGACGGTAACGAGATAAAAGGGTGTATTTACGACTGGAGATTGATTATGGAATCGGAAAGAGTAGCTTATGTAAACGGTAAAATAATACAGGAAAGCCTCGCTTCCATCTCAATTCATGATCGAGGATTTTTACAAGGATATTCTGTATTTGATACCACCCGTACATTCAAACATCGGATCTTCAAACTAGAAGAACACCTCGATCGGTTTTATGACTCTCTTAAGTACGCTCGACTCGATCCCGGAATGCCTCGCACTGAAATGGCTCAGGTAACTATGGAGGTTCTTGAAACTAATCTTCCCCTTATTGATGGTGACGACGATTACTGGGTCACCCAAAGAGTTACCAGGGGAGTATCTGGCCCAAACGGAGAAGCTCCAACAGTAATAGTGGAGACCGTCCCACTCCCCTTTAAAGCACGCGCAAAGTATTATAGGGACGGAATGCCCGTAGTTGTCCCGTCAGTGAGAAGAACACCTCCAGAAGTTCTAAGCCCTAGAGCCAAAATACAAAATTACGCTAATCTTGTTCAAGCAGAATTTGAAGTAAAAGACAGAAATCCAGATGGATGGCCAATCCTCTTAGATATGAATGGAAATCTTTGTGAGGGACCGGGAAGCAACTTTTTTATAGTGAAAGATGGCGTGGTGGTGACCCCTAGGGAACAGTTTGTCTTAGCAGGTATCAGCAGATCTACCACTATTGAACTTGCACAAGAACTCGGCATTGAAACCAGGGAAGCAGATATTGATTTGTACGATGCCTACACTGCCGATGAAGCCTTCGTTACCTCAACTAGCTTTTGCATATGTCCTGTATCGTCGATTAACGGATCTAACATCGGGGATTCCGTAATGGTCCCAGGTCCTTTAACTTCGAGACTGTTAGACGCCTATAGCGGCTTGGTTGGAATCGACATTCCGGGACAATATCTATCTAGACTATAACTCACATATGAATCGGGAAAAACATCTCGTTAAAATATTTGAGCCGGTAGAAGGTATTTAATTTAGCCCCACATGGAAGTTGAAAAATATCGTTCACCTATATCATTAAAAATAGTCACTACATGGCCAGATCTGATTTCCTCAGCCACCTGCTTGGCACCAAGCAAATAAGCCCCTGATGACTGGCCTACGAAAATTCCCCTCTTTGCCAACTCATTGGATATTTCATATCCTTCAACAACATCCACGCTAATCATGCGATCCACCACTGAACTATCAAAGGTCTCTGGAATGATATGCCCTGCGCTTAAAGGTTTTAGTCCCTCTACTCCAGGCCATTCTTCAAAGTCTATACAAATCACCTCTATTGACGGATTCGTTTCTTTCAACCTTCGCCCAATGCCACTAATAGTTCCTCCAGTGCCGACCCCAGCAACAAAATGGGTAACAAAGGGTGCCTGTTCCAAAAGTTCTACAGCCGTAGTTTCGTAATGGGCTAATGGATTGCTGCTGTTACTATATTGATCACAGTAAAAATATTTATCGGGGTTTTGATCGTACCTTCTTTTAACCTCATATAAGGTTTCATCGTATCCTAGCTGTGCATCGGTAAATATAAGATTGGCCCCATGGGCCTTTAATCTTTTTTTCCTTTCTTCACTGGCATTTTCTGGCATCACCAACTCAACCGGAAATCCCAAAATTGCTCCAACCATCGCATATGCTATCCCGGCATTGCCCGATGTCGCATCAAGGATAGTTTTACCTTGCTTCAATTTTCCCGATATTACGGCTTCTGCTAGCATCCTTAATACTGGTCTGTCTTTAATCGACCCGCCCGGATTTAATTGTTCAAACTTAGCGTGGATACAAGAATTACCTATATCCCACGGAAGATCCAGTTTAACTAATGGTGTATTCCCGATAGCTTGTAGGGCGGGATATTGATTCACAAAATCTTGAATATCTTGAGCGTACGGCAAATGCTTAGTTGGCCTCTAGTTTTGACAAAAATTAAAGGAGAAATAATTCTATCTCCTCAATGAGTATATCTTCTGATAATTTTGCAGTCTAGCAAAGGAAAAGGAGCTGATGTTTCTGTATGCACCCTTGAGCACTTTTTTCCATCAAGTTACTATAAAGTAACCTAGCCTCGGATCAGGGATTTATGGAAAGAAAAGAAGCCGGAAATAGAATAAACCAGTTAAGGGCGTTAATAGACCGTCATAATTACCTATATTTCGTGAAAAACATTCCTGAAATTGGAGATGGTCAATATGACAAATTAATGTCAGAACTAAGAGGTCTAGAAAATAGCTTCCCAGGTCTAATTGCAAATCAATCTCCCACACAAAGAGTAGGTGCGGAACCACTTATTGGATTTTCAGAAATATCGCATGAAATACCGATGCTTAGCCTCTCAAACTCCTTCTCAGATGATGATTTAACAGCGTGGTACCACCGACTCTACGCCATGTTAGATGATACGAATTTCGAAATGGCCTGTGAACTCAAATATGATGGACTAGCAGTATCGTTGCGATACGAGAATGGTTTGTTTATCCAAGGTGCGACGCGAGGAAATGGAATGACAGGAGAGGATATAACCTTAAACCTCAAAACCATCAATAGCATACCTCTATGTTTGCAAGGAGAATTTCCACAAACCCTTGAAGTTAGAGGTGAAGTTTATTTCCCGAAATCTGAATTTGATAAATTTAACGCCCGCAGAGATCAGGAAGGACTCCAAACCTATGCTAATCCCCGTAACACAGCTGCAGGATCCTTGCGACAATTAGATTCCAATGTGACAGCTGGCCGACCTCTTGATATTTTCATATATTCGTTAGCACAAATTGATAGCAGTCAAAGCCTTGACACACAACTTGAGACCTTGAACTATCTGAAAAGCCTTGGATTCAAAATAAACCCCCATAATGTTTTAGCAAAAAATAGGCAAGAGGTTATCGAATACCACACCAATTGGATCCAAAATCTTGCGTCGTTAGATTATGACTGTGACGGAATAGTCGTGAAGGTGAACCGATTGGATTACCAACAACATTTAGGAACTATAGGAAGGGAACCGAGATGGGCGACAGCGTATAAATTCCCGGCTGTTCAGGCCCAAACAAGGCTCTTAGAAATAAGGTTAAATGTAGGAAGAACTGGGAGCATAAACCCTTACGCCATACTTGAACCTGTGGAAGTGGGAGGAGTCATTATAAAACAGGCAACTTTGCACAATTCAGACTATATAGAATCCAAAGATCTAAAAATTGGAGACTGGGTTGTAGTGGAAAGAGCCGGAGAGGTCATCCCGCAGATCGTCAAAAGCCATAAAGATAAAAGAACCGGTTCTGAAACATCTTTCTCAATGCCGAGCCTATGCCCCAGTTGTGGGGCTAAATTGGTAAATAGAGAAGATGAAGCAGCTACCTTCTGCACAAATTCTACTTGCCCGGCACAGTTGGAAAGACTCGTTGAACACTTTGTAGGCAAAAATGCCATGGATATTGGAGGCATGGGAGGGAAAGTAGGTATTTCCTTAATACAAAGTGGGCTCATCAAGGACGTAGCAGATATATATTTTTTGCAAAGGAAAAAACTTGAGCAATTGGATCGGATGGGCAAAAAGAGTGTTGATAACCTACTTAGAGCTATAAAGGAAAGTAAGAAACAACCTCCTGAAAGACTATTGACCTCTTTAGGCATACCGCATGTTGGGTCAGAGATATCATTTTTACTATTGAATAAATTTGCCTCTATCGATAATTTAGTTGTTTGTAACCAAGAAACTCTCCTGAATATTCCCTCTATTGGTCCGAAAATATCTGAAAGTATTACTGAATACTTTAGTAAACCTGACAATCTTAATGTTCTGGAGAAATTAAGGTCCGCGGGAGTAAGTATGGTATCTGAAACCCTTACCCAGTCCAAAGATATTATTTTATTGTCAGATCTTCGGTTTGTAGTCACAGGAAGACTAGAGAATTACAGTAGGACGGAAATCCAAGATTTAATTAAAAGATGCGGAGGAAAAGTCAGCAGTTCGGTTTCTAAAAGCACAGATTATTTATTAGCCGGACAAGATGGAGGTTCAAAACTGTCTGAGGCTACTAAATTGGGAGTACAAATAATTTCAGAGAGCGATTTTGAAGTAATGATGGTAGGTAAGTGAAACCTTAATCAATCATAGCCCTTACACGTACGCCACGACCTCATTCAAAAAGAGCTCAAGCTGCCTAGCCTGGTCAAATGAGGCAAACCTCACAATTATTGCTTCAGCGCCGACATTTTCGTAGCTTTTTATTCTAGCCAAAACCTCTTCAGGGGTTCCCCAAGGGCCCCATCTTTCCTGCCATATGTTCACCCCATAATATAATTTTAAAAACCGATCTGCCTCCTCGGTCAATTTTTCTTTTCTATCTCCGATATTCACCGTCATATAAAAGCTTTTTTCCAAATTTTTAAACGGAGTATCTCTCTGCTCACAATATTTGGACACTTTTTTTAGAGCCATCTCATATTCATCTGGAAAATCCGAGATCGATATTATCCCATCGCCAAGCAGGACCCGTTCATACTGTCTCTCCAATTTAGAGCGCCCATGGGCAGCAACCAAAACTGGTACCCCGTTGTTTTGAGGGGAAACTGGTTTAATTGAAATATCTTTTACGTCAAAATGCTCCCCAGAAAACGTGACTGTCTCTCCCCTAGTGAGGGGCTTAAAAATTTTGAGGGACTCTTCAAATCTACCCGCTCTCTTTCGAGGGTCCACTCCTACGTTATGCCACTCTTTCCTTTGAGCATCATTAAAGGCTCCGCCAACTCCCATGCCCAGCACAAGCCTGCCCTCTGATATCAAATCTAAAGTAGTCGCTACATGAGCAAGCTGAACGGGATGCCTTAAGGAAGAAAGTAACACAGCTGTACCCAGTCGTATATTTTTTGTCCTGGCAGCTATAGCCGATAAAGCCGTGAAAGGCTCCAATCTAGGTTTTGCAGTTAAACTATCACCCACCCAAACAGAATCAATACCAGAATCCTCTACGGCTTCCGCCATTTCAATGATCTCATCTATATTAGTAGGAGGAACATCCGCCATCAACAATCCTCTTGTAGGAAGTAACACACCTAATTTAGTCATACTCAAACCCACTTTAACCAAATATTTTCAAATAATTCCAACATTCCCTAAGAATCCCTTTTCTCTGCGCTGACATTTTTTTAAATCATCTACCGTATCAAGATCTATAAGTAATCCTGCTGGCCGAATCGATTCAAAAAGAATGCCATGGGTTACAGCGTAATCGCAATGCTTTCTATAACTATCTGAACCCAGCAAAGGAATCAGTTTAGTTTGATATGGAAAAAGAACACAGTTAGTGCCACCATCAGACTCAGATGCAACCAACACTGCCAAATCGCCATTTTCTGAGCGATTAATTACTGAGTCAATATCTTCTGAGGTAATAAATGGAAGGTCCCCCGGCAAATATATCGTCCCATTACCTGCTTGGGTAATCTCAGCAATGCCTGCCGAGACATCAAAATTTAAATCCCCCGAATCTGAAGCCGTCCATCTGGCACCAATCTGTCTACAAATATCGGCCACTTCAAAGCCTCCACCAATTACATAAACATCACAGCTAGATGAATTCATAGAGGCTTCGAGAACTCTATCCAATAAGGATATTATTAGTGACTTCCTACTTGGTCCATCTAAAACATCAGCCAGCCTAGATTTACCTTCACTAGGAATTTTCATCGGTATAAGTACAGAAAATTGATCCACTTATTTACGCGCTTATCTCTAGTATGTATTCAGCCAATTGTTTTTTGTCCTGATCTGTTTCCATAATAGTTTGCGTTACAAAAACATCCATTCCCAAAGCTTCTATCTCTTCCTTAAGAGCCACATCTTTTTGATCGATAATGAATGTGTTGCAGAGCCCAACATATTGACGAGCGACTCCCACGGAGGACACGTCGTACCCAAGTTCCTTAAGCATCTTTGCAGCAGGGCCCTTGATCGCTTCCCCTCCCACAATGGGGCTAACACCAATTGATTTCCCAGAAAATGTCTCGATCATTTCCTTAATTCCTGGCACCGATAGGATTGGAGCAAGGCTAACAAAAGGGTTTGAGGGACAGAACACCAGTAGATCCATATTTAGGATAGCCTGTCTTACCTCAGGAGTAACTGTACAATTTGGGGATCCATCAAAATCTATTGATTTGATAATAGGTTCACACCGATTTTTCACAAAATACTCTTGAAAACTCATGGTTCCATCTTGAGTTTCCAACATTGTTTTTATGGAGCCGTCGGTGGCTGGTAATATTTTGTGTGCGACACCCAAAGATTTTGCCAATTGCTGACATACCTCTGACAATGTTTTTCCTTCGTCTAACATTTTTGTGCGATAGAGGTGAGTAGCAAGATCTAAATCGCCCAAGTTAAACCAAGCATCAACGCCATATTCCTTCAACCTTTCTAAAGTTCGAAAAGATTCACTTGCAAGACCCCAGCCCATTTCAACATTAGATACGCCTGCTAGGGTATACATCACAGTATCAAGGTCAGGGGAAACATGTAATCCATAGAAACGGTCATCATCCGCAGTATTGACCACGACTGTCAACTCATCAGAACCTAAAATA
>DTSF01000251.1:274-2353 GCA_012965485.1 Dehalococcoidia bacterium | reverse complement strand
ATTTTCGATGGAAATTACCTCAACATTCGTGAGAAGGTCCCCTCCATTCTCCCGCATTCGAGTAGCGTACGCCTGAGAAACTTCAAAATAATCGATTATGCCTGTATTCGGCGATAGTATTGCTTTAACCCCAGCAGAATATGGCTCTATATCCTTTATTTCCTCCTGATTGACCATTCTCAAACCTTGAGCGCCATTTTCGGTTCCCCGCTTAAAAAGTTCCTCAAGTTGTGGAACCTCCGAATCGTCTGTAGCAACGATCAGTTTCCCGCACATGTCATAAGCTATTCCATATTCGTCACAAAAATCCCTAAGGAGCTTCCCTCCGGTGGAGCAGAAATTTGCCTTCTGGCTACCTGGTGCATAGTAAATGCCTGCGTGAATTACGCCACTGTTGTGACCCGTTTGATGTTGAGCCACTTCTTCTTCTTTTTCCAAAACCGCAACTTTTAAATTTGGGAAATCTTGTGTCAGCTTCATCGAAGTGGCAAGGCCGATGATACCGCCGCCAACAACCACCACGTCATATTGTCTATCGATCATACTCATTCACTCACTTATTTAAGAAACCTTTAATTTGAAGTAGACCAAGTGCCGAGGATTTTAGCATGTCATGTGCACAGTAGTGTTTGTCACAGATATTAAGCGTAAAGTATTCCCTAACATTTAAATGATGGAACCCTTTCTCTAGGAGTTTTTTTTGTCTACACCAACTCTAACTGACGTAATAGCCGCAAAAAATAGGATAGGTAGTTACATCACAAGAACCCCACTTCACCGTCATCTTGCCCTAGAGAAAATAATAGGCACAGAAGTGTACGTTAAGCATGAAAATCACCAAAAATTGGGAGCTTTCAAGGTCAGAGGTGGTGTTAATCTTCTGGCCCAAATGGCACCTGCCGATTTAAAGAAAGGAGTATCCACCGCTTCAAGCGGTAATCATGGCCAATCCATAGCATATGCTGCGTCTTTATTTGGGGCGAAAGCATTCATAGCGGTCCCTGAAATAGCCAACCCCGGTAAAGTTGAATCAATGCGCAATCTAGGTGCAGAAGTAATTCATTACGGAGAGCATTTTGGTATCGCAGATCAATACATGAGGGATCTATCGAAAAAAAAAGGCTACAAATATATAAATGCTGTAGAAGAAACTCAACTCTACGCAGGGGTGGGAACCTACACCCTTGAAATAATAGAAGATCTACCCGACGTTGACACAATAATTGTGCCTGTGGGAGGAGGAAGTGGGGCTTGTGGTACCTGTATTACAGCTAAATCCATTAACCCAAGGATAGAAGTTATAGGAGTACAATCTGAACGGGCACCAGCGGCCTACAATTCTTGGAAATCAGGTGATTTGGTACAGGCTGAGATGACCAGTATAGCGGAAGGTTTGGCAACCAATAAAGGCTATGAACCCGCACAAACAATTTTGAGAGAGATGCTGGATGATTTTATTCTTGTTTCCGATGAAGAAATGGAAGATGCCATCGTTTTATACCTAGAGCATACCCGAAATTTAGTGGAGCACGCGGGAGCGGCAAGCCTTGCGGCAGCCATTAAAATGAAGGGGAGATTAAAAAATAAAAAAGTGGTGATAGTCGCGAGTGGTGGAAACTTATCGATGGAGCACTTACTCCGAGCGATAGAAAGATATAAGGATTGATTATGGGAAATACCACCGATGGAGCCATCACTTGCTTTTCTGGATTTGAAACATTATACGGTTTGATCCAAAGTGAACTCCAAGGACTTACCGAAGAACAGCTAGATTACACTTCGCAGGATTGGGAGTGGGCGGGATGGAGCATTCGCAATCAAGTCAGCCATATGGCATCGTTAATACCAAGGTGGTTGGTTTTAAGATGGGGGTCAACCCTTTTCCCTCTAGGAGACCATGGAGTCGAAAACATTGAAGAGATATCCCAATCGAAATCAGATAGACGTCTTGATGACGAAGTTTATTGGGAAATTGGTGACATAAGCCTCATGCTGAAAAAGTTCGTTGATTTGGCTATCCGAGTACTTCGCGATAATTCACTTGAGTTTATGGCTTCTCAAAAAATCAATAGAGATGCC
>DTSF01000251.1:0-264 GCA_012965485.1 Dehalococcoidia bacterium | reverse complement strand
ATGATGGCAAAAGCCCATCCCCATGGGGTGACTTCAGAGGGAACTCCTGCCAAAGGTTCTATGACCCTTGAAGCTACAATGCGCCACATTTACTTTGAAGAAGTAACGCACTTGTATAACATCCAGCGCTTGAAGAAAGCCCAAGGTTTATCTACTAAAACGGTAGTACCCAGTGTAGGATACTGGACCCTTGAAGGGTGGGACCGTAGCGAACCCTAGATTTGTCTTCTTAGTCGATTTTTTAATTTTCCCTGCACTCTATAA
>DTSF01000250.1 GCA_012965485.1 Dehalococcoidia bacterium | reverse complement strand
ACTTCGTCTTTTCCAGAGATTGCATCATCACTGTAATGATGTACAGTTTTAGAATTTTGTTCACGATCATCCGTTGCTTTCATCACTCCGTTAAGTTGGGGAAAATGTTGTTGAAAGTAGAATCTGCATTATCATTTGAGAATGAAAATATTCAGACTATCAATCGTAGATTAACAAGTAAAACTGCTCAAAAAAGAAAAAAGTTGGTATCGATGGATTATCAAATATGTGTCGTGTTTTATTGCAGAAACGATGGATGCAATTAAAGTCGGCCCCTATCCATTCGCATATACAGGACCAATATTTCGAGACGTAATAGTTCCATTTTCTACACGATTCGAAATGCTCGCCAAGTCTGACAAAAATTCTCCAACTATTGGTTTGTGCGACATCGTAATCATCAGCTGGACAGATTTTGGCTCAAGAGCCCGCCCTATGTGCCAGCCTAAATCAGATAATCCGTCCGCAACCGCGAAAATGTCATAAGCATCTGAAGAAAATGCGAATTGAAATGTTTGAGGGTTCCCTACCATGCTCAGGCCATTGATGGCATCAATCCCAACAACGAATTCTCGTCTCAAATCAATCAGAGCCCTAACGATATCTCGATATCCCTCATGGCCTAAGTAATTTATAACCGCCCATGCCGATGCGATCGCGCCACCAGACCGAGAGCCAGCTAGGTTTGGGGTAGAGTAAAGCCCGCCGGGCCAATCATCAAACGAAGTACGGTTGTAATCGGCATGGCTTTTGTTCTGAAACATTAGTGCGGATACTCCCTTGGCTGCGTATCCGTATTTATGAATATCGAGTGAAATAGAGTTGACACTGGGAACCGAGAAGTCAAAGTCGGGAATTGACGGGTCGAATTCTCGAGCAAAGGGCAGAATGAATCCCCCAAGGCACCCATCTACATGCAGCCAAAGGTCATGTTTCGCCGCAATTGTTCCGATCTCTCTAATAGGATCTGTGTGGCCATAGGGGTACGGTGGTGCAGAACCAACCACCATGACAGTATTGGTATTAATTGCTTGTTCCATACCAACTAGGTCTACCTGCAGATTGGGACTTTTATCCAGTCTCACCACCTTCATCTGGAGAATTTTTGCTCCTTTTTCGAAAGTAGGGTGAGCTGTGCGAGGCACAATTATTTCAGGGAAACTTATTTCTGGTTTGTGCTCTTTCGCCCACTCTCGAGCAGTGTTCATGGCAATAATGTTGCTTTCAGTGCCGCCTGAGGTAAGACTGCCCCCGGAGTTTTTTGGCCCATTTAAAAGGTCAACCAGCATCTCGATTATTTCAGTTTCGTATCGATAAAGGCTCGGATAGGAGGTCTTTCCGTATAGAGCATTTTCATCAATGTACATTTTGTAACCCTCATGGGCGACTTCGAGAACATCATTGCCTGCAAAATAGGCGGGCTTGAACGATCGCTCGCTGTTCCAAGTTAAGTCTGTGGCGCGAGCCAGAATCATGGATTCCTTGAGGCTTACCCAATTTGTTCGGGATTTTGGAAATTTAGTCATAACGTAAATTAGATGGGCAGTAGTTGGCCTAGAGAAGACAAGAAAGTGATTAGATAAGCTTGATTGGTGAAGTGTAAACTATAGGCAATTAGCAGTCATTAATGTCAATGTAAGAGTTTAAATTAACTCATTCTCTTGTCGAAAATTTATCATGTCGAAATCTTCACTACGTCGACCAAATTGGTTTGAAATTGATCTAAACGCGATTGCGCATAACATAAGCGAGGTTCGCCAAGTTGTTGGTAATGACACACAGATCATCGCAGCGTTGAAGGGTAACGGTTATGGATTTGGGCTAGGAGAAGTCGCTCGCATTACTGCTGCTTGCGGTTGTAATGCAATCGCGGTCGCTGACCTCGCTGATGCAGCTGAGTTGAGAGATCAGGGTATCGATTTGCCCATATTACTTTACGCCGGACATCTGACTGATGCGTCTACCGTCGCAGCTGTCCAATATACTGATGTTATGCCGACTGTATTCTGCCGGACAGTCGCTGATACGTACTCTTCTTTAGCAACGAAAACTATTAGAATTTTTGTCAAAATTGACGTTGGGTTGGAGAGGCTAGGTGTAGATCCTGTGAATGCTATCCAGCTAATAAAATACATTCGCAGTCTTCCTAACTTAGAAATTCAGGGGCTGTATACACATGTAGATGTTCCAGGAGAAGGTGATGTGTCATCTTATATATCTTGGCAACTTGATCGTTATTTTGATGTCTGTAAAAATCTGCAAGACTTGGACATTGATATACCCATTAAGTTGGTTTCAAGTAGCGCGGTACTTCGTTATACCAGAGAATTTAATCTCGATGCTGTTGATCCTGGCCAT
>DTSF01000249.1:7616-8683 GCA_012965485.1 Dehalococcoidia bacterium | reverse complement strand
ACCAGTCGCCTTTATATCTGATTTTTTAGATGCCACGCGGTTTTTAGACGCCGCACGGGATGTACGCGAGCCACCACCCTTGGAGGAATTCAAAATATCAATAGAATCTGATTTAGTGATCAAAGAATTTATTCTTTCAACCAACGTTTTGGCTTTTTCTAAAGTATCTTCAGATATGTGGGCTTTGAAATCCTCAAAGTTTTCCAGAAGATACGCTGCAGGCACATATCGATCAAAAACACCCCCGGCGATTCCTGTTTTCGCGAAATATGCTTTCAGTCTTTCCACGATTCTTGGATTACTCTCCGTGATGGACCTCATAGTCAATGTTTGTTCCAGTTGATTAGCATAAGAAAGGTTGACCAATTGCAAATAAATCTTTGGCTCAAACAAATCCTCGATGTCCGCGTCTCTTACTCTAGTAACTTGTACCCACTTTACAGGGTTCTCCCCTTCTAATTCGTTTTTCCTATTAATAGCCTCTATTTTTTCCTTATTGGTAGGAGTTAAGTCCATCATCACTGCGACACTAACATAGTTATCCCCAAGAAGCGTGACAAAGGTGGAAAGGTTATCGGTGCCACCAACAGGTATTATTACCCACCTTCGATCGATCCTTATACCTGACTCAGCTGCCACCATATCACCCAAAACTTGCAGGTATATCAAATCCGAGGGAGAGTTAACCATCAAACAGTGGGGAGATAGAAATAGGGTCTGGGCCATCTGGTACCCCAAGGCCATCTGCAAAGGAAATACGGTCTCCCTGTCATTATGAACGGGGTCATCAGTTATCACAGTGCCTACACCATCCATGTCCTGAACTAACCGAATTCGATGCAATTTTTCCAAATCAATCATGAAAGGTGAATGGGTAGTGTAAAGAACCTGACATCTTGGTGAAAGCCTTTCATCCATGAATCTCAAGAAATCTTTTTGAGCCATTGCGTGAAGCGCTGTACCCGGCTCGTCGAGTAGAATTATCAAGTCACCACTTTCTGTTTCTTCCAAATGCGAAAAATACGACAAAAAGGAAAAAAACCAAACAAACCCCTTCGACCTTTCAT
>DTSF01000249.1:0-7606 GCA_012965485.1 Dehalococcoidia bacterium | reverse complement strand
AATGACACTGTGACACGGTGCCTCGCATTTTCTATTCTTACGTGTAAAATTTTCCCTTGATTCAAAGGGGCAGCATCCCTAGGGTCGGCCTGAGATACATCAAATTCAACTTTTAATTGGCGATTTTGTTGCCAATATTCAAATATCTCATCAGTAATGGTTATTGAGGCAGATTCTAATTCAACTTTTATGTCCTCATACCCTAAATCTTTTTCCAAATCCTCTAGAGAAACTCCAGATAAAGTTAAAAGAGATAGGAATGTCCTATCGGCATCATCAACAGGTCCTCCATTTTCTGTCCTCTGCCTGAGCTCATTGATAGATATTTTTCCTCTCATGACGCTGTAATTATCAAAATAAACGAATTTAGGGAGCCATTTTTCTAAAAATTGCTCTGAAATTCTCTCCGAAACATGACTAACATTTCCCACAGTCTGCACCGCACTTTGAAAAGAAGTTGGAGCAGGTGTCGAAGGCTGAGTAAAAGTCGTCACGTTGGAAGGTTGAGAGATTGATTCTGCAAGGCTAATTTTCCAATTTCGTTCATTTTTGTAATTCTTGGTGACGATAACTTTGTTTGAAGCTAATATCCCATTACCAAAATTCGCCTCGATTTCAGATATTTCTTCAGCATTCAGCTCAAATTCTGCCTGTGCTACCTCGCATGGGTTTTGATCATGAATTTTTTTATATTTGATGTACCCCTTTCGAGGGTAATCTCTGATGGTAAAAGTATCTTCTTCACCGGAAATAGAATTAATCTTCCTAATAGCGTGAAGAAATGCCGTCTTACCAGACTCGTTTTTACCCACCAGAGCCGTAACATCATCAACTCTAACCCATGAGGAATCGTCAATACTTCTATAGTTGATTACTCTAGTCTGAGTTAGTCTCATAGCTTCTCCATCTCTACGATTTACACCTTATAGTACCTTATAAATTTCTTACCATAGAGAACACGTTCCCATTATATGAATGGCCAGTTCAAACTAACCACAGAGAGGCGTCAAAGGCAAGGCATTTATATACAATGTTTGATAGGGTTGGTATTCCCATCTCGAACCCTCTTTGAGTGCAAATTATACTTGGCTATACCCACTACCCATTCGATCTCGATCAACCCCCGTACCTTTGGCTTCATTTACCCAACCAAATTCTTTAAGAATCTGCTGACTATATGTCACTCTACCTGTTACTTTATCTATAGGTTCAGTAGCCAATAATAGTGCCGCCTTGGCCATTAATTGCGGATGCTCACCTCGTGGGTCATCCATACCTGTTACCAAATTATGGAAAACGGTGCCGGGTGTAGGGACTACTTGGGAGGGAGACACACAAGTTACTGAAATGCCATTGCCGTACACTTCCTGAGCTAAGCCTTGGGTAAATCTTTCTAAAGCTGCCTTCTCGGCTCCGTAACAAGTACCACCAGAGTTTGACGGAACATTTGGATATGGGCCGCGACCTGGACCGATCGCCGCTCCAGAGGAAATATTTACAATGCTCCCAGATCCCGTTGAGATCATATCTTCCAATGCTAACTGGCTTAGAATAAATGGGGCATGAAAATTGACTGCCCAAGACCTCATCCAGCGGTTAATGGGATAGTCCCTCACAGGAATAAAATATGTCAAAGCAGCATTATTAACCAGTACATCAACCTTTCCATATAATTCATGAGTCTCTGCAAAAAGGCGCTCGCAGTCTTCAGGCAATGATATATTGACAGCGATCGGTTTGGCCTCGCCCCCGGCTTCATTGATATCACTCACTGTTTTTTGCAATGAACCTTCCAAAGGATGATCCCCCTCTTTTAAAGTTCTTGCCGCACAAACTACCTTTCCCCCTTCTTTCGCAAAAATTCTGGCAATCTCCGCCCCAATGCCTCGACTCGCACCAGTTACTACGACAGTTTTTCCATCCAAGATGCCCATAATATTTCTCCTTATATAATTCCCATAACAAGCTGATTACCCTACCACCAAATAGGAATTCGTTAAAGGATTTTATTTTACAAGGTCATCTTCACACAATATATCCGTTCAATTTGTTGACCCATTTATTGAAAAAAATTTATAATCTTCGATGAATAACCCTTACTTTGTACTGAGTCCCTGAGAGGTTCTACCAGTTGTGAATTTGAGACCAGTTATATTGGCAGGTGGTTCAGGTAAACGTTTGTGGCCGCTGTCCCGAAATCAATATCCTAAACCTTTTCTCACCAATAATAGTCAAACATCTTTAATCCAAAACACGGTGCAGCGATCACTGAACTTGGAATTAGCTCTCCCTGTCATCGTTTGCAACGAACAAAATCGATTTTTACTAACCGACCACCTGAATTCCATATCAGCTCAAGTTGAAAAAATTCTTTTGGAGCCTTTACCTAAAAATACAGCTCCCGCCTTGACGCTTGCAGCACTCTACCTTTTGCGGAATTTGGGAGACCCTATTTTATTTTCAATGCCATCCGACCATTTTATAGAGGAAGATGAAAATTTCTTTGAGGTTGTAGGTACTGCCTCTAAATTAGCAGAGGACGGAGGGATAGTTACGTTTGGAATAGATGTTGAAAACCCCGACATAAACTTTGGCTATATCCAAAAAGGTAACCCTACAAAAAATGCCTACTTTGAATTGAAAGGGTTTCACGAAAAGCCAGATTCTAAGACCGCACAGAGAATGCATGAGTCTAAAGAATTCCTATGGAACAGTGGGATGTTTCTTGTAAAAGCTAGTTCATGGATTCATAACTTGAAAATCCACTCTCCAAGAATTTTAGAGGCCTGTGAAAGATCCATTCAAAATGGGACAGAAGATGGCATATTCTTTCGTCCGGAACCTGAATCACTAGACGATTGCCCAAGCAAATCTATCGATCATGCCGTCATGGAGAACCTGAAAAATTCTGAAAATGCCTTTAAGAATTGGGTGATTCCCTTAAAATCACCGTGGTCAGACTTAGGATCGTGGAGTTCTTTCATGAGCTCTCAAATTCCTGATAAATCAAACAACCTGGTGAAGGGCGATGTTATTACTGACTCCGTCCAAAATTCCATACTCGTGAGCGACCACCGGATTGTAGCGGCTTCTCATGTTGACAATCTGATTATTGTAGAGACACCAGATGCGATACTGGTAGCAAATAGGAATCAAGAACACAAAATTAAAGACTTAGTGAATAAAATCCCAGTTGAAAGCACAGCGATTTTCGAAAGCCACAAGAAAGTATTTCGACCATGGGGGCATTATGAAATTTTAGATAGCGGAAAAGAATTCCAGGTTAAAAGACTAACTGTCTTGCCGAAACATGCGCTTTCACTGCAAATACATAACCACAGAACAGAACATTGGGTGGTGGTATCTGGAGTTGCGACAGTTACAAGGGGCAGTGAGACAATGACACTAGAAAAGAATCAATCAACGTACATACCAAAGGGGGTCCAGCATAGACTGGAAAATAACAAAGGCGAAAATCTTGAAATCATAGAGGTGCAATCGGGTTCATACTTTGGAGAAGACGACATTGTTAGACTCGAAGATAGATATGATAGGGCTTCAGGCAAATCACGTTTATGAAGAAAGGGTAGGGGTAACTTTACATGAAGGAAATACCCCTCATATTCCCATCTGCGTTGTTGGTCATAGTAGTGGCGTTGATGTTTTCCACGGCCTACGGACTAGCTGATAGAACGATAAAAGCAAAAGGAGCCTCAACAAGTCAATATGAATGGGAAGAAAAAGCTGCTTTGTGGGTTTGCCCTTTTCATTAACCCCCAGTACTAAATTAGGAGAGTGATATGAAAAATTTTGACGGTAAAGTAGCCATTGTCACCGGAGCGGCAACAGGAATTGGTTACGGAATATCCAAACGTCTCGCCAACGATGGGGCAAACTTGGTAATGGTAGATTTGGACGATAATATGATGGAGCAATCGGCTAGTGAAATTGCGGCCAGAACACAGGAAGTAGAAGTCTCCATTGGAGATGTTTCCGAACCTAAAACGGCTCAAGAAGCGGTTAGTAAAGCCATTAATAAATGGGGGAAAATAGACATATTGGTTAATAACGCAGGGATAGGTGGGGTTAACGGAAATATTTGGGAATTGGACGTTGAGGAAATGGATAGGGTATACAGAACTAATCTTCGAGGGGTCTTTTCTTTTTGTCACGAGGTAGTCCCCCATATGTTAGAAAAAGATTACGGAAGAATTGTTAACATAGCCTCTATTGCTGGTAAGGAAGGAAATCCACGCATGGTCCCGTATTCGTCCACCAAAGCTGCCGTGATCGGCCTCACAAAATCTATAGGCAAGGAACTAGCAGGCACCGGAGTTTTGGCAAATTGTGTTACTCCTGCCGTGGTTCAAACTCGTATATTAGAGGAATTTACTCCAGAGCAAGTTCAATATATGGTCGATAGAATACCTATTGGAAGAACTGGAGAAATATCCGAAATAGCGGCTTTGGTGGCTTGGCTGTCGTCTGATGAATGCTCTTTCAGTACTGGCGCCGTATTTGACATAAGTGGGGGCCGCGCCACTTACTGACCTTAATTTGAATAAATAAGGTTAGGGAGATATTGGAATTAGATAAGTTTCCTTATATCTGAAAGGTGTTTACTCCTACTTCAGCACCAACTGAAACAACCCCACCTTTCTCTACAAATGCTAAGAGGCCCCTCTTTCCATCAATTTCTTCCTTCAAACCAGGTCGTATTTCATCCATACGAGAGCAAGGTTCGCAATCTCCGGTGATTTCCATTACCACGTCGGCACCTAAAGACAACCTATCCCCAGCGGAAATAGTCGATAAATCTAATCCTTCCAACGTTACGTTTTCACGTACTTGCCCAGGCTCAAGATCAAAATGGTTTAAGGTCTCTATATCCATGATCAATACCTGTCTCTTTGCACGCAGCCCGTCTGGGCGCAAATGCCTATCACCCTGCATACCCTGCCCGGTAATAAAATTAGCCTGAGCAACCTCCTCCATCGGCTCACGGCTTCCCAAACATAATCGTAATGAAACTATTGAACCGGCCATAATCAGTAACCTCCATGGGGGCATTCACGCTTATGAACCCATTCTACACTTTTTCATAAAAAGGACCGTTGTATAATCGCGTCCACATCCAATGAATTAGAACCATAAAATAAATAGACCAATCACATAAGGATACTTATATGGATCCACAAGTAACAATTGGTAATGGCGATTTTAAATATAACGTAGTCGATAATTGGGAACAGATACCATCTGGCTACTCTTGGCCTGAAACCGCTGGTGTCGCTACGGACAAAAATGACAATGTATATGTTTTTAACCGCGGTGAGCACCCTATGATGGTATTTGATAAAGATGGGAAATTCCTAAAATCATGGGGAGAAGGTGTATTCACAAGAGCGCATGGTGTAAGTAGAGGACCAGACAACACCTTGTATTGCACGGATGATGGCGATCATACAGTTAGACAATGCACTCTTGACGGAAAGGTACTAATGACAATAGGAAATCCAGGAAATCCTTCAGGGCTATTCAGTGGAGAACCTTTCAATAGATGTACCCACACCGCAACAGACCCAGAAACAGGCGACATTTTTGTGACAGATGGCTACGGAAATTCTCGAATACATAAATATTCCCCTGACGGAAATCTCCTGCAATCATGGGGGGGGCCCGGAACTGGTGAAGGTGAGTTCAACATCATACACAACATTGCAACAGACAAAAACGGTTATATTTATATCTGTGATAGAGAGAATCACCGAGTACAAGTTTTCGATAAAAGCGGAAGATTTGAAGCCGCTTGGTCAAATGTTCACAGGCCATGTGCTATTTACATAGATGAACAACAAAGAATTTACGTTGCCGAGTTAGGTTACGGAAACAATGTAAGTAAAAATGTGCCCAACATAGGTCCCAGAGTCAGTGTTTTGGACCAATCTGGAAAAGTATTAGAACGAATTGGAGACATGGGATATGGATTTGAAAACGGTCAATTCGCTGCTCCGCATGGCTTGTGCCTTGATTCAAATTTAAGCATATATGTCGCAGAAGTCGCTAGAACAAATATGAGTCACTACACTACTCCTCCTGATATTCTCAGAAGCTTCCAAAAACTAGCTAAAGCCTAGTAACTGCGCATAGTAGATGCTAATGTACGTCGAACAACCAATACGAAAGAAATATTAATTAATCGAACGAAGGAGGCTAGAAATGGCAGCAACTAAAGCACACAGCAAATTGGTCCAACAAATGACCGAAGCTGGTTCCAAATTTTTAGAAAATCTTTCGCCGAACCAAAAAAGCAAAGCTTGTTTCGAATATTTGGATGGGGAAAGAATATTTTGGTACTACCCCCCTATGAACCGCCACGGTTTGGCCTTGAGGGACATGGAACCCAATCAAAGGGATTTGGCTTTTAAGTTGATGTCAACTGGTCTGACTGAAAGATCATACGAGCAAGCTAGACAAATAATTGCTCTTGAAGACGTATTGGGACCTCTTGAGAAAGAGAGAGGTGTGAAATCATTCAAAAGAGATCCTGAATTGTATTATTTCACTATATTTGGAACACCTGGTGGAGATGATCCTTGGGCCTGGAGGGCAGAAGGACATCATGTTTCGCTACATTTCAGCGTCTGGAAAAGTGAAATCATATCTATGACACCTTTTTTCTTTGGAGCTAACCCCGCCGAGGTCAGACAGGGACCCAAAAATGGTCTGCGAATTCTGAGCCGCCGGGAAGATATTGCGTTCGACTTAATGAGTAACTTTGATGAAGGACAGAAAAAGAAGGCGATAATTTATGGGGCCGCACCGTACGACATAATTACATACAACAGCTCCAAAGTTTCCTTACCCGCAGAGGAAGGCCTATCAATCTCAAAAATGACAGGAACACAACGAGAAATTATCGAGTCTCTAATATCGGAATACATAAATCAGGTGCCCGAGGAATTAGCACAGAAAAAATTTGACGACCTTGAAAAATATGGATTAGAAAATATTCATTTTGCCTGGGGTGGTGCTACTGATGCTAGCGGTGAACACTACTACAGAATTCACGGAGGAAATTTCGTGGTGGAATTCGACAACAGACAAAACGGTGCGAATCACATACATTCTGTATGGCGAGATGTAGACAACGATTTCGCAGAAGATGTCATGAGGCAGCACCTGCTGGCCTACCACGTACTGTAGGATTATATTTAAGAGGGGGAAAACCATTTTCCCCCTCTTAAAAATTAAACCTCTCTAAATTCACCTTCGACGGTATTGTCCGGATCATCCTGTGAAGGGGTTTCTTCCTCCGGCGGCGCTCCAGGTGCCTCACCGGTTTTTCCGTAAACTTCCTGACCTATCTTCTGAAGAGATTCTTGAAGTTGCTGAAGCGCCGGTTCAATAGTGGAATTGTCATCCCCCTCCAAAGCAGCCTTCAAATCAGATATTTTTTGCTCCACCTCATCTTTAAGTGAAGCATCAATATGCTCCTCATTTTCTTTAACCAATGTCTCTGCTGCGAATACAGCCGATTGAGCGGTATTTCGAATTTCAACCATTTCACGTTTTTGCCGATCTTCTTCTGCATTTTGTTCAGCTT
>DTSF01000248.1:1071-2366 GCA_012965485.1 Dehalococcoidia bacterium | reverse complement strand
CCAACATTAATCTGTAGTAAATGTAGCAACGAGAGTGCGAATTCATGCCAATGGCAACATTGTAGAAAATGTGGAGCTTCTCTTAAGAATGCCAAAACTGTGAAATAGCTATTAGTCTTTCTCAGCTATTGACCGAATCGAAAAGTGGAATGTAGACTGACCTCGTTAGTGCTGGTGCAACAATAAATATGAATCAAAGCGTCTCAAACACTTACAGAGTCAATACAATACTAGATGTCATGAAAGTCCCTCTGGTAGGTGATACAAGTGCTGCAGTGATAGAGATTGAAAATACCGACGAGTTCAACAACGTTGGATCTGACATATTGGTGGTAGGTGGCGGAATGGGTGGAGTGTCATCCGCACTAGCCGCTGCTCGCGAAGGTCATTCAGTATGCCTCATTGAAGAAACCGACTGGCTAGGGGGACAGATAACTTCCCAAGGAGTTTCTGCACTAGATGAACACGATTACATAGAGGATTTTGGAGGTACGAGGAGTTATTATCAGCTACGAGAGAGTATCAGGAATTACTACAGAGAATTAGCTTCAGATCCCGACGTAAAAGAGCCACTGAATCCAGGAACATGTTGGGTAAGTCGTCTTTCATTTGAGCCCCGCATAGCGTTACAAACCATTAACAGCATGTTAGATCCGTATGTTAAACAGGGCTTACTAAAAATATTTTTAAGAATGAAAACTATCGAAACAGTCGTTAACAACGACTCTGTATCGTCTCTTAAGGCAATACATCTTGATGACAAGAAGATAACTGAATTCCGTTTCAAGTACGTGTTAGATGCAACCGAGTTGGGAGATTTGCTCCCTCTCACAGGTACAAAATATATCATTGGGGCCGAAAGTATCCAACAAACTTGTGAACCTCACGCACAACCAAAAGAGGCTAAGGAACACTGCGTTCAGAGTTGCACATACATATTCGCAATGGAGCACCGCCCAGAAGAAACTCACATTTTAGATAGACCAGAAGGCTATTTTAATTACAAGGACAAACAACCATACAGCCTGCGCATACATGTTGAAGGCGGAGAAATTTATGGAGAAGAATCCGGTTGGTTAAACTACCATCTGTTCGACCAAACACCCAACACCAAAGGACCTTTGTGGTTATACAGAAGACTCGTAGACGCCAACCAATTTAAAGGACAATATGAGAATGATATAACAATGTTTAATTGGCCCGGCACTGACTACCGTGACATGCCACTAGTAGACCAAACACCTGAAAATTTAGCCAAAGCTCTCCAAGAAGCGAAAAGGGTTAGTTTAGGTTTT
>DTSF01000248.1:347-1061 GCA_012965485.1 Dehalococcoidia bacterium | reverse complement strand
TTACTGGCTTCAGTCTGAATCTATGGATGCTGGGGGTAAAAAAGGTAATACGAATATCATGCTACGACCTGACGTGATGGGGTCAGAAGATGGCCTATCCAAATATCCCTATATACGAGAATGTAGAAGGATCGCTGCAATGACCATGATCAGAGAACATGACGTATCTATAAATCATCAATCTGGTCCAAGAGCCCGACTATTTCAAGATTCTGTGGGAATAGGATGGTACCCCATCGATATCCACCAGGCAGGAGAAGGTGACATAGGCACCAGTACGCGAACCAAACCATTTCAAATCCCGTTGGGAGCCCTGATACCAATCCAAACTAAAAATTTGATTGCTGCCAACAAAAATATAGGTACTACCCATATAACAAACGGTTGTTACAGACTCCATCCAATTGAGTGGAATATTGGAGAATCAGCTGGCTTGTTAGCATCATACGCATGTAAAACCAAAACCTTGCCACGGGATATCCATTCTACAGAATCATTACTACGTGAATTTCAATCCACACTGATAAAAAATGGGGTACCAATACACTGGCTTATGGATGTGCCTGTAGATCATCCTGACTTTGATGTAGTCCAGAAATTCGTAACTGAGGCGGGACCCGGTAATACGGATAACGGTTTGAACTTCAACCCTGAATCCCTAATAGACAACCTTGATTTAGAATATTGGGACCATGTAATTCCTCAGAATCTTTC
>DTSF01000248.1:0-337 GCA_012965485.1 Dehalococcoidia bacterium | reverse complement strand
GGGTACAAAAAGAAAAACTAAATTAATAACTAGGATAGAGTTCGCAAGACAAATGTCTGCAAATAATCAGTAACTTACCACATCAAACATTAATTTGAATGGATATGGATTGTATTAGATTAGTTGGATAATGGAGGTAGTGTCTTATGCTTCAGATAATTGTTCCTATAGTGTTAACTATATTGGTGTTGGATTGTGATTGTGGTATTAAAGAATAGATGAGTACTACTTAACGGTTAATTAGTAGAGAGGTACTTCTTCTGTGCCATCTCAGGCGATAAATCGAACGCATTCGACAGGGGGTTGTCATCCGTCACCTGTCAGTTTGATGCCCCTT
>DTSF01000247.1 GCA_012965485.1 Dehalococcoidia bacterium | reverse complement strand
GTGAAAATCACCATGAAACTTTCAAGAAGCGATTTAATCGAACTATAACATTTGCCGTGATAGGCGAAGATTTGCCAGAAATTCACAATAAAGTCACGATAGACCCAGAAGTTACAGATTCTTTTGGTATACCGTCCCCAAAAATTGAGTATGCGCTGAGTGAGAATAGTCGTAGAATGCTGGATCACGGCATCGGAACAGCTACTCAAGTCATGAAAACAGCAGGTGCGGTAGAAATCACACATGATCCTCTAAAACGAGAGGCTGGATGGCACCTGATGGGAACAGCAAAAATGGGAGCCAACGAGGCTAAATCTGTAGTAAACAAGTATGGTCAAACTCACGATGTAGATAACTTATTTATTATCGATGGAAGTATATTTGTTACCGCCGGAGCAGTTAATCCAACATCCACTATCCAAGCCCTAGCGCTATACATTGCAGATCACATCGTATCCAAATCTAGAGAATTCTTAAGCCAATAGCACAGATTTAATGGAACCTACCTTATGAAAACACTATCCAAAAACAACGCTGATATTTTAGGTGAAATAGTAGATTTACTTATACCAGCAAAGGAGAATCTACCTTTTCCTTCCAAAATTGATATTGTGGAACACATAGACGATGCCCTTTCAAATACTCCTAAAATAAAGCGAATTTTTGTAGAGGGACTTAGTGATATCAACAATAAAAAGTTTTTATCATTACCAAAAATGGAACAAATTGCCTTGTTGAAGAAATATGAATCGTCCAACGAGACTTTTTTTTCTCAACTCCTGCGTCATACCTACAACGCATATTACACAAACCCGATAGTTGTCGCCGGAATCGGCATGACGGGAAGACCACCACAACCCATGGGTTACACCTTGGAAAAAGGCAACCTTACATTATTGGATAAAGTCATAAAGAAAGGGCAAATTTGGAGAAACCCATAGTTACATGTTTTTAAAATCCTTCCCAAAATTTGGCAAAAGGTTCCAAATGGTCTCCGAACTCCCGGCGGGCCTCAAACATTTTATTTCTCATGACATGAATATTTTCACGGTGACTTGGTTGGTCAGATAAATCATTCGACTCATTGGGATCGGTCGCCAGATTGAATAATTGGGTCGACCGAACTCCTTTTACGTTGTATTCAATCAGCTTCCAGCCCTGATGTACCACCGCTCTCTGGATATCCTTATAAGCATGGTATGGGTAATCACGTGGGCCCATATCATTTTCTTTTATAGCCCTACTCGGCATACATACCGCCGTATCAGTACCTCCCATAATGTAGGCATTGGTAAGCGAAGTACCATTTTGTACAAGCCAATCAATATGAGGAGTCGAGATATTCTTATTGCCAAGAGCGTGAACAGTATCGAACCGTTGGTCGTCAGTAAAAATTACTAAAATGTTAGGCTTTGACATTATTTACCAAAGTAGTTTGGTTTTCTTTTTTCCAGAAAAGCTCTAACAGCTTCCTTTTGGTCCTCAGTGTCATAAAGCATTTCCCCCGCCGAATCCTCGTCAGAGACTATATCGTTCCAATCATGCATCCGAACCCGAAGTAGTTGTTTAGTTTGTCTAACCGCCAAAGGTGGATTCCCAGCAATCTCAATCGCTAATTCCATACATTCATCCAGTAAATCTGAAGGGGCGACAACATCATTCACTAGGCCTTTCGACAATGCCCATTCAGCGTTGTAAATTTTCCCAGTCAATGACATTTCTGCCGCAATACCATGGCCAGCTATAGCCTTGATGGTAGCAGAGGCTGCAGTATCTGGGACTAGTCCACGCTTGACAAAAATTGCCGAAAATCTTGATCTCTCAGTAGCGATCCTAATATCACTGGCGAGAGCAATAGATAATCCAGCTCCCACTGCCGCCCCATTTACAGCAGCGATCACCGGTTGTGGTAAATTACGAATAGCTGGAGCCAGTTCCTGTATCCTTCGACGTCCTAGAGTAGATTTACCTCTGCTCCTTCTGTTTTCTGATCCAGAGGAACCCATTCTAGACAAATCCGCACCGGAGCAAAATGCATTACCATTTCCCGTAATGACTAGCACACGAATTTCAGGAAATAGACCTGGCAATTCATCCAAAATTTCATGAAATTCCAAGGTTAGTTCACGATTTAACGCATTCATGACCTCAGGCCTGTTGAGGGTTAAAAATCCGATATGGTTATTTACGCTAAACGATAGATTTTTATATTTCTTCATTTTAGTTTCCTTTGGTTGCACAATGATATTGACCAGAACTACAAAAAGTACCCAACCAAATTGAATTCAATGATATTAACTTACCTACCGTTACACCAAATTTAAGGCTCTTTCCAAATAAGTCTGAACCAACTGTAACTTTTAGCCAA
>DTSF01000246.1 GCA_012965485.1 Dehalococcoidia bacterium | reverse complement strand
ACGGATGAGGAAGCCTGAAGTCTTAAATTAAACAAAGGCGTCAGGGGAGTGTGGCAAAATGTGAAAGATGCGGTAAGGCAGGAGCATCAAAAGTAACATCGAGGGAGATTCTTCCGCCTTCTATGGGAGAGTGGGATGACTTTCAAGAGGCGAATGTAGTTGAGGAGATGCTTTGTGCGGATTGTGAACGGGCTGATGAGCAGTGGAAGAAGAAGATATTTTTCGTTGTCTTGTTGTTTTTTTTAATAATGTTCCTTTATGATTTTTTCTTTAGATAAGCCGGTTGAAGAAGCCTGAAGTCTTAAATTAAACAAAGACGTCAGGGGAGTATGGCAAAATGTGAAAGTTGCGGTAAGGAAGGAGCATCTAAAGTAATATATGGGGAGGATGCAGGGGGCCACGTTTATGATGAAGGTGCTTATGAGCCTAATATAGTGAAAAGGGAGCAAATGCTTTGTGCAGATTGTGACGAAAAGCGTGAAACGGACTTATGGCGAAAACGATGCAGGGATTTATTTATTGTCCTATTTCTTTTTTTAATACTTTTTGTCTTGGCCTTCTTCTCCTAATCAATAAGACAAGCCGGATGAGGAAGCCTGAAGTTTTTAAAATAAAATTGCTAGACACAGCATTCCATGGTATGCAAAGGGTATTTGCACACGCACTATAATATTGCGATAATATGTGCCGTGACCAGCAATGGTTTATGTAAAAGGCAGTTTAAATCAATTCCGCGATAGCATACTGGAAATGGTTTGTTTCAGTCCCTTATTTAGAGGGTGTTTTGGTGAAAAATTCAGGACGGTTTTCAACTTATTTATATTAGCAGGATTTCTAGAAGGATCACCGGCAAGAGGAGGCTGATAATCTATCTCAGATTCTGAAGAGGTTTCACTTATTATGCGATTTGTAACATCTAAGACTGAATACTCCTTTTCGGAGGCAATATTTATTACATCTCCATTCAAGTTGTCCGAAGCTGCTGCGAGTATTGTAGCGTCAACCACATCCTTGACATAGCTAAAATTTCTTTTTTGGAGTCCGTTTCCGTATATCGGGAGCTTCCTACCTGCCAACGAGAGATTAATGAATTTGGCGATGACTCCTGCATGGTCTATACCTCCTTGTTGTCTGGGTCCATAAACACTGAAATATCTTAAAATCGTGGTTTTCAGCCCAAATATTTCATAAAATATTCTACAATAATGCTCCGCAGATAGCTTTCCAACACCATACGGATTTAAAGGTTTCAAATCCATTTCTTCGTCCAGTTTATTGTTTGTAACGCTCCCATATACCGAGGAAGATGAGGCAAAAATAAATTTGTCAATAGAATTATCAACAGCCAGTTTCAGACAGTTTAGCGTACCTGTAACGTTTATTTCGTTGCACCTCAATGGATCAGAAATACCCCTCTGCGCTCTATTCATTGCCGCCAAATGGAAAATTATATCGATGTCTCTAAAGAAGGGTTCAATCTGCGAAATATTAGTTATATCCGATTCGTGTATTTTTACTCCGGCTGCAGTCAATAATTTAAGATTGTGTTTTCCGGTTGAGAAATCATCTATAACTGAAACCTCGTTACCGAAACTTACCAACTCCTCTGTAAGATGGCTTCCTATGAACCCAGCTCCTCCAGTTACAAGGCATTTCTTATTTTTGACTTGCATTAAAACGAATATGCTAGATTCTATTTAAACAGATTTTTTTTGTTCATTTACAATAGTTCCTTAGTTGATTGGTGGAAGGCAGCGCACCATTCAGGGTCATCTGCCGGTCGGTTATGAACCATGAAACGTGGCAATCGATAGGGGTTGCATCCTGGTTCTATGAATCCAGGCTCGACAGTGAACGCAGTGGAGAATCCACCAGTGGCAACTTGGGTTTCTACACCATCATTGCAGCTACCATTAGGATAGCAGAAAGAACGTGGTTCGGGAGCCTTTATGGTATCGAGCAGGTTTCGGGATTCCGAAATCTCTTTTTGTTGTTCATCGTCATTAATCGTTGCCAGGCTTCTATGCTTCCATCCATGACCGCCCACCTCTATCCCATCAGCTACCAACTGGGCAAGATCCTGACGGCTACAGTACAACTTACTGGATAGCGCATGGTCAATTGGAGTGCCAAGCAGTGTGGCCAGTCTGAGCAACAGGCCATCACGTTTTGAACCAGCATTTCGCAGTAGTTCCTTGATTGGACCCTTTACCCACCACGACATGTCCGGCTCAGGTGACGGTGGTTGCCCAAACGAAAATTCCTCTGAAAGAACAGCGGCCAGATCTGTGCTCCAATGAGAGCGTTGCACAAGGTCATACCAGATATCAATCCAGCATGCATTCAAGGCTTCGGCGGTGTGCCCGGCAA
>DTSF01000245.1:662-2371 GCA_012965485.1 Dehalococcoidia bacterium | reverse complement strand
ACAAGACCTGTACTTTGTGAGGCTTGCCCCTTTCAGGGTCCCATAATGACCCTGTTATTGGATAAGGTCCTTTAACGGTAGTGCTATCATCAATATTTTTTCGATCAATTGAATTCCAGCTTACGCTACTATTAAGGGGAAAATTACCATTACGTGGTCCTATGCCTACCCAATGGCCGAACGCCGCGTTTAGACCCTCCATTCCCCCTGCCCATATGATTCCTTTTAATCTGGGATAATCTCTTCCGTTCAAGAATTTCGAAGGACAACCAAATCCTAGATCCTGATAATCTTTATTTATACCGCCGGATTTACCGTGGTTGTTCCACCCGGTCGGATCACATATTGGATCACCATATGTCATGATTCCTTTGGTGCTATCTGATGTTCGTAAATAATTTGTATATTCATTTGTATTCTCGTTAAATGTCGGTTCATCTGGAACCAGAATAATATGATCTAACACATCACCGAAAACATTTAATACTTCTTCACAGGTCTCGCACGTTTTTGGGTTTTGGAGGTCGGACGTGTTGCCGGACCGCACTTTCTTATAGGACTCTGTACCAAGGTTCATAAACATTGCGTTTTCTGTCGCCATGAGGTCTGATGATAATGTTGTCACCGGAACCGTTCCTCTCAAACTGGAGTCAACAATCCTTAAGACCCCATCATGGAATCGATATGATGCGGCTAGATTATCAAAATCGGTTAAGGTGATGTTCAGGTCAGTCTTGGAAACACAGGCTCGGGAAAATAGGCCGTCGTTGGCCATTTCATCCCCGTCGTAAAGTGTTACAGGAAAGGTTTCTATATTCCCCGTAGAGACAATTTTTGTTGTTTCATCATCAAATATTTTTGATGGAAAAAAGCGGACAATCTCCGATAATTTATTCTTGTTCATAAATTCTAATTCTTCGCTTGAAAGTTTTGGAATTAATGAACTTGAAAAATCACATAAGCCGAGCAATGGAGTAAAAGCATAGCGCTGGTTGGTAAAATTGGTTGTTGCCGTGGCTTTAGCACTTATAGGTGTTGAGGTTGGGATTGGTGTGTTGGTTGGTGTAGGAGTACCAGTAGGAGTAGGAGTAAGAGGAGGAGACGGTGTGGGATATGGAGTGTATACGGGTACTGGTGTATAAGTTGCAAGTGGGGTATAGGTAGGCACCGGTGTGTAGGTTGGGAGTGGAGTGTAAGTAGGGATAGGACTTGGGTAAGTCAGGATAAGGGTAGTGGTGGATGAAGGTAACCCGGATTCCGTTTCCTGATCTTTTTGAGGGTCAAGTTGGGTTTCAGATTTAATATCGTCATCGGTTTTTATGTTGTTACCAAGATTTATGATCCCCATAACTAGAAGCGGTGTTAGCACCACCAGAAGGATGGTCAAAGCAATCATAACTAGTAAATTAATTTTCATAGAAATATCGGTACCAAAACATTTGACTACATTGTCTGTATTCTTTGTTGTAATTTACAGCTTTTTTCTTCATTAATTATTCGATGGTGCCCAAATTTGGCGGGTTATATCTATCTTGAGGATTAGTCCATCCCGAAAAATTTGGGGTTCTCTTTTCTGCAAATGCCTTTCTGGATTCAATAAGATCGTTTTTGTCACCATGGTCTTTCAAAGCCGCAGCCAATTGTTCCAGATTTCCAGGCCATCTTCTCTACTTATCGCGCCCTCGGCGGCCGACGGGGCTTGACCTAGC
>DTSF01000245.1:0-652 GCA_012965485.1 Dehalococcoidia bacterium | reverse complement strand
GCCAATTGTTCCAGATTCCCAGACACCCTTGGTTTCATCTCCCTCATCATCTGTGTTGTGTTAACTCTGGATGCGGGAGGTAGAGTCAACAAGTGGTTAGCCATAGAAACAGCAGTATCTATTAATTCATCTGCTTCGACTATCCTGTTTATGAAACCGATTTCATAGAATCTTTGGGCAGTAAACCTGAAGCCCAAGGCCATTTCTGTTGCAACAGGATGAGGAAGTTTGGCAATGTGCCCATGGTTATATCCCCCTAACAACCATCTTTTAGCTTCAGACACCTCAAATATAGCCTCCGGTACAGCGATACGTAGGTCGGTTGCTTCCACCAGCATGAAGCCACCTCCCATCGCATACCCGTTTACTGCGGCGATAACCGGTTTCTCAAGAGAACCATTCATAAGAGGATCTTCGATCGTCGGTCTTTTCCCGCCGACTATTCCTACTTCTAGTGATTCTTTCATATCCTCCCCTGCGCAAAAGGCTCTTCCTGTACCTGTAAAGATACCGATTTCTAAATCCTTCGATTCGCGGAACTCATTCCATGCTTCGGCAAGCAGTGTTCTTATTTCATATCCGAGGGCGTTCAATCGTTCTGGACGGTTAATTCGAACTATGAAAATCTGGTCTTTCTTTTCCGTTTCGGCCC
>DTSF01000244.1 GCA_012965485.1 Dehalococcoidia bacterium | reverse complement strand
GGAACCTGATGTTCAGTTTGAAGAAAAAATGACTTGGTTGCGACAACTTTTGGAATGGCAACGAGATGTGAGTGGAGCAGTAGAATTTGTAGAATCTTTCAAAACGGATATTTTTCAAAATCAGGTTTTTGTTTATACACCTAAGGGAGAGGTCATAGAACTTCCTACAGGTTCCACCCCACTTGATTTTGCTTACAGAATCCATACGGATATTGGGCATGGTTGTGTTGGAGCGAAGGTGAACGGTAAGTTGGTGGCTTTGAATTATCATCTACAAAACGGTGACACTATCCAGATAATGACCAGTAAGGTCACTAGGGGACCAAGTCTAGATTGGATTAACCCTAGTTTGGGATATGCCAAAACTTCTTCAGCACGAGCCAAGATGCGCCAATGGTTTAACCGACAAGAGCGCCAAACAAATATAGAACGTGGAAAAGAAGTATTCCAGAAGCAATTAGCAAGATTAGATTTGAATGTCACCCCTGAAATAGTGGTGGAAATGTTTAGGTACAAAACTGTTGATGATATGTTCGCCGATTTGGGTGGAGGTTCATTATCAACAGCCAAATTGATATCTAGGATATCGTTGAAATCTGAACTCCCTGATGAGCTGATTCGCTCGACACCACCTAAAACAGGACCGGCTTCAGGGGTTCAGGTCCTTGGGGTAGGAGATCTTCTGACCAATATTGCCAGATGCTGTAATCCAATAATGGGGGATGAAATTACAGGTTTTATTACGAGGGGACGAGGTGTCACCGTACACAGGAAATCGTGTCCAAATATAACCTCTGAAGATGAGTTGGAACGAATAGTACCAGTAGATTGGGGAGAATCTAGGACGTTGTATCCGGTAAGAATTCAATTGGATTGTTGGGACCGCGTTGGATTGTTAGGAGACGTTACATCAGTGGTGTCTAACGAACGAATTAATATTGCCAATATTAATTCTGAAGAGTACGATGATAGGTGTGTAATTTCGCTGACAGTATACACAAATGGTATTGATCAGCTTGGACGTTTGTACTCGAAATTAGAGGCTGTTAATGGAGTTGATGGGGTTACCCGGCTGAGGAATATTGATTCCCGAAATGATATTGAAAATTAGTTTTTAGAAAATGCAATAGGAGGCTCGAGTAAAGTGCCAAGTGCAAAAGCTTTTAGGGTTAGTGAAAGAAAGAAAAGTATCAACCAACCCTTAAGATCACGGGCCAGAAATTTGGTTACGAGGACCCGGAGGATGATTGCTGATGGGGACATGGAGGGTGCTGAAGTAGCCGCAAAAGGGGCGGTAGTGGCCTTGGATAAAGCTGCTGGGAAGGGTGCGATGCACCGAAATACAGTGTCCAGAAAGAAATCAAGACTTATCAAACATCTCAACGATGCTAAGAACAATCAGGAGTAACTGTCATGCTTAAAATTAGGCTTAGAAGGACAGGCTCTAAGAACCAACCAAGCTATCGAATAGTTGTGGCAGATTCTCGCAAGCCGAGAGACGGGCGTTTTGTTGAATACCTAGGGCACTATAATCCCCGCTTTGATCCTCCGGAAATGGTTCTGGATACTGAAAAGGCACAAAAATGGATTAGTCAGGGAGCTCAGCCTTCCGATGCTGTAAAGAGAATAATAGAAAAAGTTTCCAGTGGCAGTGAAGACTCTGAAGACGGGGAAGAAGCGTAAATTTTCTCAAATGAAATTTAATTGCCTCTCCATTCCCAGTTAATATGAAAGAACTTATAGAGTACATAGCTAAATCTATTGTGTCTTATCCAGATGACGTTGTAGTTTCCTCAAATGAGAAAGATGACGGAGACGTCACCTATATATTGCAAGTTCATCCTGACGACAAAGGTCTAGTGATTGGACGACAAGGTAGAGTTGCTCAATCGATAAGAAGTTTGTTACGGGTAGCGGCTGTCAAGAGCGGGTTGCATGTCAGCCTGGAGATCGAATAAACATCTCACGTTCCATGTTTCCTAGCGATCAGTAGAATCGGGTCATAACACTCTTCGAAAATATTATTCATGGTTGGGTCTATATGGATGACGATTTAGTTACAGTGGGAATAATACGGGGTGTCCGAGGTCTTCGAGGTCAATTACGAGTTGAATCTCTATCTGATCTTCCAGGGAGATTCTTAAAAGGCCAGTCCCTGCAACTCAACGGTCTGCTTAGGGTGATAGTTAATGTTTCTAATGACAAAAAGGGATTAATTGTAGAGCTAGATGGTATTGATAGTCGGGAGGCTGCTGAGAAATACCGGGGATGTGAATTGAAGATTAACTCTCAAGAATCGGGGAACTTGAATTCAGAAAACAGCTATCACTTGATTCCTTTGCTTATACTTATTCCAGCTCTGTTTGTTGTAAAAA
>DTSF01000243.1:420-2386 GCA_012965485.1 Dehalococcoidia bacterium | reverse complement strand
ATTGCAGGCCTTCCTGATCATCAAATCACACTAAAGTCTACAAAGCATGGACCAGTTATCTCTGAAAATTTATCGGGTACGAGGGCTATCGCTTTTAAGTACACTTCCACTGCCTTCATTAACCGTGGGTTCGAAGCTCTCATCCCACAAATGACTGCTTCCTCAATATCCGAAGCCGATCAGGCTATGGAAAAGTGGGTGGACCCATGTAACAACTATATGTTTGTCGATGTTCAAGGTGATATCCAATACCTCAACAGAGGTCAGGTCCCTATAAGGAGACTAGAAAATGCGTGGCTTCCAGTTCCGGGTTGGACAGGCGAACACGAATGGGAAGGAAACATTCCTTTCGAAAAAATGCCGAGGTCAATTAATCCTGAAAATGGATTCATAGTGACCGCTAACAACAAAATAATTGGAGATCAGTTCCCGTACTACATAGCTTTAGATTACGCTCCTGAATTTAGAGCGAAACGTATCGTTGAGAGAATAGAGGGCCTTGATAAGGCGACTGTTGAAGATATGGTTTCTATCCATTCGGAACGAACCTCAGTACCAGCCTCGATTTACGTGCCTCATATACTCAACCTCGATAATCTAAATCCTTTGCAGGCGCAGGCTCAAGGAATCTTAAGAAATTGGACCTATGAGATGGACCCTGATTCGACTGCGGCTGCAGTCTATTCTGCATTTAGATGGAAATTACACTTAAAGGTTATTGGGTCTTTGCTGGGAGCATTGGCAGATCAAGCTTTAGTATCCGGGGGACGAGGAGCGCCAACCCATATGAACCATCTCGCTATTCGGCTGATAGAGGGGCTCAAAAATGAAGACTCCTCCTTGCTGCCTGATGGAGAAACATGGGACACAACCATAGCGCGAGCTTTTGCAGAGGGTGTGGAATATTTAAAAGAAACGATTGGAACAGACCCTGAAGACTGGGGCTGGGGTAAGCTTCATTACACAAATCCAGCACACACGCTTGCTGAGATCTTTAGTAATCACAAAGATTTATTGAATCCACCGTCGGTTCCCATGGGAGGAGATGGTGATACTCCTCAGGCTGGTAGCTTCGCTATGTCAAATCCATTCGTTATGACAGGAATGTCGGTTGCGCGATACGTGTTTGATCCATCTGATTGGGATAATTCGCGTTGGATAGTTCCGCTCGGTTCCTCTGGCCACCCAGGTAGTTCACATTATTCTGACCAGACTGACTTGTGGTCTAAAGTCCAGGTCATAAAAATGGCTTATACCCCAAGGGCTGTACAGGAAATAAGTGTGAGTCAACAAAAATTGACCCCATTAGCCAGGTAGACATATTTGTAATGGTGAGTCCCATAGATCAGAAGTACGATGTAGTCATACTAGGAGCAGGTGCCGCGGGATTAATGTCTGCCTTCACTGCCGGTAGAAGAGGTCGGAAAGTCCTTGTGATTGAAAAATCTAATAAGGTAGGGAAAAAGATCCTAATGTCAGGTGGAGGCAGATGTAATTTCACAAATGAATTAGTCGATTCGGATAACTTTCTTTCAGAGAACACTCATTTTTGTAAATCGGCTTTAAGCAAATTCACTTCACAGGATTTTGTGGACTTAGTTGAACAACATGATATCGAATATGAAGTAAGGAAGAAGAATCAATACTTTTGCACAGGTTCCTCAAAAAGTATTTTGGATATGTTGTTGCGGGAATGTGAATTGGTTGGGGTCGAGATTTTGACTGATATCGATATAAGAAATGTAGTTAATTTTGAGGATTCTCAAAATGTTTTTGATAAAGGAAGACATCGTTTTTCAATAAAAGGTCTATCTGATATCAACGGTTCCAATCGATATATTGAGCTCAGCTGCGATTCTTTAATCGTAGCAACCGGAGCCCTTTCTATACCTACCCTGGGTGGAAGTGGTTATGGGTATGAACTGAGTGAACAATTTGATCTGCCAGTAACGGAAAAATATGCCGG
>DTSF01000243.1:0-410 GCA_012965485.1 Dehalococcoidia bacterium | reverse complement strand
TGCAACGCCGAGGGTGGCCGCCACCATAATCGGGCTGAAGATATTCGGAAAAATATGCCGGATTAGTTCCCTTCATGTTTTCAGATCCCTTGAAGTCCGTGTTTTCAAGACTTTCTGGAATTTCCACCATGGTTGAAGTTCAAACAAATGGGCATATTTTTACAGATAGTTTGTTGTTCACACATAGAGGGTTGAGTGGACCGTCGATGTTGCAGATATCAAACTATTGGGTTCCGGGTGGTCCATTAAAATTAAATCTTCTTCCTGGCGTTGATGTAACTCAGGAATTGATTGAAATGAAGAATCAGTCGGATAAAAGATCTATTCGATCATATTTGAATCAGTATTTGCCTAGGGCGGTAGTTGTGGAGTTACAAACCATATGGTTTGAAGACCTTTCTGATGTTCCA
>DTSF01000242.1 GCA_012965485.1 Dehalococcoidia bacterium | reverse complement strand
TTTGGGAAGTAGATAGTTTCATCAATTATATGCTTAGATAGGTGCATAGTAATTCAGTTTGAATGGGAGGAACGAAATGACAGAAATACCACCTATTGCGGATGAAACTTTGGAAGTTTTGAAAAAAATACCTACTCAGACTCTAATTGACGGGCTTTGGGTCAAAGGCTGGCCTTCCACGTATGTAGAAGGAGCCAAGCCTCTTCAGCCAGGCAAATCTATGGCTGGTAGAGCTGTGACGCTTAGATTTGTTCCTCATAGGCCCGATATAGCTGAGGACAAACCCAAAAAAGAACAATCAGCAGAATACGTTGCAATTGAACTCTGTGGACCTGCTGAAGTGTTGGTTATAGACGCAATGGGCTGGCAATATAGCTCCATCGGTGGAGATATAAAATTCATGCGTCTGATGCAGCTTCAAGTGGGTGGCTTAGTCACAGATGGGGGAGTGAGAGATAGTGTGGCTTTAAAAGAGTATGGTTTTCCAGTTTACTCAGCTAGTATAACTGCGAAGCAGGGACCAGCTGACTTTTGGCCTTGGCAGGTTAACGATGCTATTCAATGTGGTGGAGTACTGGTTAGACCTGGCGATGCGATAGTAGGGGATGACGATGGCGTTGTTGTTGTTCCTAAGTCTGAGGTAGATGAGGTAATCAAAATAGCTCATGAGAGAGAGGAAGTTGAGGAAGTAATTAAGGCTCAATTGGAGATTGAAAATTGTTCTCCTGGCAAGTATTACCCGTTCAATGAGAACACATGGAAACTCTATGAAGAGAAAACCAGACGAAAGAGAGTTCAATGAAAATCTTGACACAAGGGATCCTCTTTTCTACTCTTGATGCAGGTAAATAAATAACTTTGATGGAGACGAGTAGAGACTAGATTGCGGTTCAGAGAGCCCTTGGTTGCTGAGAGAGGGTACTTGCTGCTAGCTCGAAGATCACTCCGGAGTGTCATTCTGAAAACTTACAAGTGATTAGGAAATGACGAATTTGCACTACGTTACCAGTGCTTTTTTGACTAAGAGCCCTGTTCGATACAGGGAATTAGGGTGGTACCGCGGACTATTTTAAGGCCCGTCCCTTGATTGGGGTGGGCCTTATATTTTTGGGAGTAAATATGTTTGAAGCAGTAGATTCGAAAATGGATTTTCCTGAGATGGAAACCGGTATTTTCAAGTGGTGGAATGAGAATCAAATACCAGAAAAATACATGGCAAAAAATGAAGATTCTGACAAACGCTACTCCTTCATAGATGGTCCTATAACTGCTAACAATCCTATGGGTGTTCATCATGCTTGGGGTAGGAGCTACAAGGATCTTTTTAGTCGATTTAGGACTATGCAAGGATATAGGCAAAGGTACCAAAACGGGTTTGACGGGCAAGGGTTGTGGATAGAAGTGGAAGTGGAGAAAGAATTAGGGTTTACCTCCAAAACTGATATAGAAGGATACGGAATAGATAAATTTGTGACATTGTGTAAAGAGAGGGTCCAGCGATTTGCAAATGTTATATCAGAGCAATCGAAACAACTGGCCTATTGGATGCACTGGGATAATTCCTATCACACTATGTCAGATGAGAACAATTACACGATTTGGCACTTCTTGAAAACCTGCCATGAGAGAGGTTTATTGTATGAAGGCACTGATGTAATGCCATGGTGTCCCCGATGCAGTACAGGGCTGTCCGAACACGAGATTGTTACAGAGGGGTATGTAGAAACAGAACACCCTGGTTTATTTGTTAAATTTCCGATACTCGATTCAGACTCAGAAACTACTGAGGACTCTCTTCTCATATGGACCACGACTCCTTGGACCTTGTCTTCGAATTGCGCTGCTGCTGTAAATAAAGACATGGATTATGTGAAAGTTAAGCAAGATCATGGCTATTTGTATTTGGCTAAATCCCGTATATCCTCACTGGCTGGAGACCATGAAGTGGTCTCTGAACTCCAAGGTTCTGAATTAGTAGGACTGAATTATGAGGGTCCATTTGATGAATTGCCTGCTCAAGAAGGGGTGAAACACAGAGTTGTAGCATGGGATGAGGTGTCTGAAACAGAAGGTACTGGAATCGTTCACATTGCACCAGGTGCCGGTAAAGAGGACTTTGCATTAGGTAAACGCGAAGGCATACCGACTATAGCTCCTTTGGACGATCTAGGAGATTTTGTAGAAGGATTCGATTGGCTGACGGGATTAAATGTATATGACGTTAATGACAAAATATATGAGAGTTTAAAGAGCAAAGGTAAGTTCTATCGCCTAGAACGTTACAAGCATAGATATCCTCATTGCTGGAGATGTGGTTCAGAGTTGGTTTTTAGGCTGGTGGATGAATGGTTCATAAAAATGGACCCACTAAGAGAGCCTCTATCTC
>DTSF01000241.1 GCA_012965485.1 Dehalococcoidia bacterium | reverse complement strand
TCCAATATAGGGGTCCTCAAAAACCCGCCGCCTGTGCCAAAAAAACTGGATACAAACCCAAGGATCACATTGAATGTAGTTGCCATAGATTCATTGAAGCTATACTTGAATATCGTCCCATCAAACGCTGTGATTTTCCTTTCTTTGACAGTAAATGATATCCATTTAGGAAGGGCAGGTTTTAGGGTTATCTCATTTGATATACAGTCGGAATCGTCCTTTGCTTTGTTGCCCCAAAAAAACATGTAGATAGCCAAACTTAATAGTAAAGCCCCAAAAAGTGTTCTAAAAATGTTACCTGGCATTACATCTAATATGAACGGGGCTAGCACAGAACCCGGAATAGCAGCAATAGCAAATAAAATCCCACTTCTCACGTCAATAAAGCCAGATTTTCTATAGGCTATAAATCCGGAAATACTATTAATCGATACTAATGCCAGAGAAGTACCAGCAGCTATTGCTGGGTCCTTTGAAAAAAAAAGTATCAAGACTGGAGCTAAAATGAATCCCCCTCCAGCTCCCACTAAAACCCCGTAAATTCCGGTAGATACACCAAGTATAAAAAGAATCGTTTCAATCAAGTGTATATCTCGCTAAACAAGTCCTATCTCCTTAAATTTGAAAGAGCCTCCAACAAAAAAGTTTCTGGAACCTCATTGTTAGTAACAGCCTTACCAATCTTACTCAAAAGTACCCAGTTGACTGAACCTCCAACCGTTTTCTTATCTGATTTTATGGCTTCGATAATTTTTCCGGATTCAATAGCATCTGAGGTTGTGGGTAAATCATATTGATCCAACACAAACTCCTGCCTTCTCACTTCTTCATCAGACATCATTCCCATCGAATTCGACAGCAACGCCGCCGCCATCATACCTATACTAACTGCTTCTCCATGTAAATATTTTGAATACCCAGTTGTAGATTCTAGAGCGTGGCCAACTGTATGACCGTAATTGAGTAGTATTCTAACCCCTAAAGTTTCTTTCTCATCTTTGGAAACAACCCGTGCTTTAATTGCGACACTTTTCCTTATGATTTCAGTAGCTATTTCAGGGTCTAATGAAGCTATTTCACTATGTTTTTCTTCAAATAAATTCAGCAATGATTCGTCCAGAATTAACCCGTGCTTTATAGCCTCAGCCCAACCTGAAGTCAATTCTCTAGCAGGTAGTGTATTTAAAGTCTCTACGTCAGATAGTACAAACTTTGGTTGATAAAAAGAGCCAACCAGGTTTTTACCTTGCTCCATATCAACGGCAACTTTCCCCCCGATGGAAGCATCCATCATGGAAAGCAGGGTTGTGGGCACTTGAGAAAAGGGCATCCCTCTCAAATATGTGGCGGCTACAAATCCAGCCAAATCTCCAATTACTCCTCCACCCACTGCTACTATCATATGCCCCCTTTCGGCCTTGTGATTGGCTAGCCATGAATAGATATCCTTAACTGTGTCCAGATTCTTGTGATTTTCACCTGACGGGACAAAAAACAGATATGTCGGAATACCAGCTGATTCCATCGAAACCTGGACCCTTCTAGCATGACTGCTGACACCTTCATCAGCCACAACATATGCGACTTTAGCGTCATAAACAGTTTTAACTCTTTCCCCGATTTTATCGATTATGTTCCACCCTACCCATACAGGATATGTAGCGCTCGAGGTGATTACCTCTGATGCCAAATCATCGTAATTTACTTTTCCCAACTCACAAGTCTCCTATGAATTTCTTCAGCCACGGCTTCGACATTTTTCCCGTCTGTTTCCACAATAGCATGAGATCTTTTATAAGCATTTTGTCGGCTATCTAACAACTTCTTAATTCGTTCAAGGGGTTCGTCAGAAATGAGCATAGGTCTATCGTTATTAACCCCTATGCTCTCAAATTGCAAATTTAGTCGTTCCATTATCGTCTCCGGAGAAGCCTTTAACCAGATAATACGACCCGAATTCTCCATTATCCCAACATTCACAGGATCAACCGGTACTCCTCCTCCTGTAGATACAATGATGTTAGTACGCGTGGATATTTTTTTTAAACACTCTGTTTCGACTGATCTAAAATATTCCTCACCTTCACAACTAAAAATATCTGGTATGATTTTTCGCTCAATTTCCTCTACCATCAAGTCTATATCTACGAATTCTTTCCCCATTAAAAAGGAAAGTGTTTTCCCTACTGTAGATTTACCTGAACCAGGAAGGCCTGTCAGATATATATTGCCCTTCATAGATCGAACTCTACCTCATTTACGACAAAAGCATTCATCCAGTCTACAACAGAAGCAAAACTAGATATGATTCTAAAAAACAAAAACGCGTTATTTTCCCCTTATCTCTTTAAATTTCGGCCTTAATAATCTTCCTAACCGTTTAGTGACAATATA
>DTSF01000240.1 GCA_012965485.1 Dehalococcoidia bacterium | reverse complement strand
TTGGTTTTCTCCCAGGGTAGGTCAATGTCAGTTCTTCCGAAGTGTCCATATGATGCTGTCTGGGCATATATCGGCTTCCTGAGATCTAGATCCCTTATTATTGCCCCTGGCCTTAGATCAAAATGTGTTTCTACTATCTGATCGATTTTCTCGTTTGAAATTTTGTTTGTACCAAAAGTTTCAACTGAGACCGATATAGGAACTGAGACCCCGATTGCATAGGATACTTGGACTTCAGCTCTACTTGCGACGCCTGCGGCTACTAAATTCTTAGCTACCCATCTCGCTGCGTAGGCAGCAGATCTATCAACCTTTGTTGGGTCCTTTCCTGAAAATGCACCGCCACCATGTCTTGCCATTCCACCGTAAGTGTCAACCAATATTTTTCTACCGGTCAAGCCGGTATCCCCGACAGGCCCACCTATAACAAACCTTCCAGACGGATTTACAATGAATCGGGTGTCAATAAGTAAATCTTTAGGGATTACATCCTTGGCCACCTTTTCAATGAGGTCTTCTTCAATGATTTCGTTCTCTACATCAGGATCATGCTGAGTGCTAAGAAGAACGGTATGCACACGTTTGGGTTTGCCTTTGGAATATTCCACTGTGACTTGGGATTTGCCATCTGGGCGAAGGTATTTTAATTCACCACTTTTCCTTACTTCTGCCAGTTTTTTTGTTAATTGGTGAGAAAGCGCCATTGGTAGTGGCATCAATTCTGGAGTCTCGTCACAGGCGAACCCCACCATCATTCCTTGGTCTCCCGCTCCCAATGATTCAACTTCATCATCTGACATGTCTTTTGATCTGGTCTCTAAAGCATTGCTAATACCTTTAGATATATCAGATGATTGCTCATCGATCGCAACCATCACTCCGCAGGTTTGATAGTCGAAACCGTAGGCTGGATCGGTATATCCAATGTTCTTAATTGTGTTTCTGACCAATCCAGGAATATCCACATAGCCTTCACGTATACTTATTTCCCCCATAACTACCACCAGCCCCGTGGTACAAGAGACTTCACATGCCACCCTGGCTCTAGGGTCCAATTTAAGCATAGCGTCTAGAACACCGTCAGAAATCTGATCACATATCTTATCAGGATGTCCTTCAGTTACTGATTCTGAAGTGAATAAGTACGACTCAGATTCCATAAAATTTAAACTCATTATTCAGTCTCCAAGTGATAAACCGACAATTTGATTTTGATTAGGTACCAACGTTCCAGCTGTTTAGGTATTTTTCTTGCTCCGCTGTGAGCTCATCAATCGATATACCCATTGACATTAATTTTAGTCTCCCTACTTCGTTGTCAATTTCTCTTGGTACCATATAAACTTGATTCTCCAGATTTTTGTACTCTTTGGCTACAAACTCTGCCGATAGCGACTGATCTGCGAAACTCATATCCATAACGGCGGAGGGGTGACCTTCTGCTGCAGCCAAGTTGATTAAGCGTCCTTCGCCTAGCAAATTAATCCGTTTACCATTGGTTAAGATATATTGTTCTACAAACGGTTTGACTTCACTTTTACTATCTGAAATCTGATCTATTCCTTCAATGTCGATTTCGACATTGAAGTGCCCACTATTGGCCAGCAATACTCCATCTTTCATGTTCGCAACATGTTTTCCATCAATGGCCTTCATACCACCAGTTACTGTAATGAAAATGTCACCTATTTTGGATGCCTCTTCCATCTTCATGACCTGATGACCGTCCATTGCTGCTTCGAGGGCTTTTATGGAATCAACTTCACAGACCACGGTAATACCACCCATTCCCCTTGCCCTCATAGCTACTCCCCGGCCACACCATCCATATCCTACAACTACAACGGTTTTCCCTGCCCAAAGGACATTTGTTGCTCTTGTTATGCCATCTAAAGTACTTTGGCCAGTACCATAACGATTGTCAAAAAAATGCTTAGTATCAGCATCGTTAACAGCGACCACTGGGTATTTAAGATTACCTTCGTCGGCTAGACTTTTTAACCTAATTACTCCCGTTGTAGTCTCCTCCGTGCCACCTATAATATTTTCCATTAGGTCAGGACGATCATTGTGCAAAGTAGCTACCAAATCAGCTCCGTCATCCATCGTTATATGTGGTTTAGTATTTAGGATCGAGATAATATGCTGATAATAAGTGTCAGTGTCCTCCCCTTTTATGGCGTAGGTAGGAATTCCATACTCTGACACTAAAGCTGCCGCCACGTCATCTTGAGTACTCAAAGGGTTACTTGCGCACAAAAATACGTCAGCACCACCATCGCGCAAGGTTATTGCCAAATTTGCAGTCTCGGTAGTTACGTGCAAGCACCCCGCGATTCTAAGTCCTTCAAGGGGCTTTTCTTTATTGAATCGTTCTTTAATATGTCGTAACACGGG
>DTSF01000239.1 GCA_012965485.1 Dehalococcoidia bacterium | reverse complement strand
CGATCATTCTTATCGCGCAGCTTTTTTATGTCGATCTCAAGTGCGGCGGCGGATTTTCTCGTCGAGGCCTCCGCAAACCACACAAGTTGTGGTTGTTTTCCTGCGGTGTCCGTCGCTTTGCCTGATTTATGTTCAGCCAGTCTCAGGCGAAGATCACTGGTGTGGCCTACATAAAAAGTTTTATCTGAAAGGCTTAATACGTAAACGTGAAATAACCCTTCTCCCTGAGCGTCCTTTATCGGAGAGGCTTCATGTATGTACCTGCTGTATTTTGTGTTGGACTTCTCGGTGTTGCATTCAAAGCATTTTTCGTACTTTGAAGGTTTGATATTAAAACAGTGCCCTGTGGTGCATTTGCTGATCTCTTCTTTTTCAGCATCACTGGCATGTTGATGGCAAAGGTTCATCATATGACCATCACCTTGGGTGGCGAGGAGATGGATTTTTGACGGAGTATCGTTTTCAAACACTATACAATCGGCTGTGTTTTCACAGCTCCAGTATTCACAATCATCCAGGTTTTGGTAAAACCAGTCGAAATTAGGATGATAGGCTGGCAAAAATCTTTCATTTTTAGACAGTGGATTGGAAAAAGTCACTAGGTAGCCTCGCTCTATTTTCGATGTGTCAGTTCAGAATACGATCAGACTGAAGATATTAATAGAGTAATAGCACCTGAAGCGTTCTAGGTGAAACTTTGCAGGGGTTTGTGATCACAATGTTCTAACAGACGACCTTCCAGGCATCTATGCCTACTTCTTAATAACCGGTTCGTGCCGGTTATTTTTTCAAAGAATTTATATTTTGCCTGCAGTTGGTGTAGTATCCGCTTACATGGTTCTTGAGGGGTTGTTATGCCGGAACAGTATCCAAGTATGTTTGATGTCCAGAAGGTTGATTTGTCCGTGATTAAAGACATTCTTGTCCGCACTAATTCCTTGGAAGCCTTGAAGGAGTTAGAAAAAGAAATCAATCAACCTGAACTGATTGATATCGATGAAGCCTACAGATTGGCCCAATACTTATATCGTGAGGCACAGGCGGAGAAGCTTCCAGCAAAGGCGACTATTCAAGCTTGGACCAGTGAAGGACGTTTGCAGCAGAGGGGATATTTACAGACAAAAAAAAGTGTAGGCAGACCTAAAGTACTAATCTCTAAAATTGATTTGCTAGAGTTACTCAACAACCCTCCTAAAATAGGAAGGCCGGTAGGATCGGATAAAGGTGCTGATTCATCAACAGGAAATTTGGTGAGAAAAAAAACTCCCAAACCAGAAACCTTGAACCTGTTTGATTTGTAATGCCACATTTTTTGAAATCGATGTGTTAGGAAAATTTCGGGTAGGTATTTATTCTTTTCCTTCAGAAGTTCTTACCCGAAACTCCGGGTGAATAAGAGTTGCTCAGCTTTGATAAATCTCCTACTTACACCGCTCTTTCACCAAGAGCTATAATCCGCATAGTTAGAGAAACATCTCAATAATCGTGGAGGAAGACTATGGCAGGCGTAGATGAAAATCTTGTGTTCGCACCGGCTACAGAACTCAAGAAACTTATAGCAAGTAAAGAGGTTTCTCCGGTAGAGATCACTCAACTGTACTTGGATCGTATAGATAGTCTAGATGGCAAGCTCAATTCTTACCTTACGGTCACATCTGATCTGGCATTAGAATCTGCCCGAAAGGCCGAGAAATCAGTCGTTGCCGGTGACGAACTTGGCCCCCTACATGGAATACCTATTTCTATAAAAGATCTACAAATGACCAAAGGGGTGAAGACTACTGGAGGGTCATTGGCATACAAAGATAGAGTTCCCGATGCTGATTGCGCCGTGGTTGAAAGGGTGTTATCCGCTGGGGCGATCATGTTGGGAAAGACCAATTCACCTGAATTTGGACTGCTGGGAGCCAATGAAAACAGGTTGGGAGATCCCTGCAGGAATCCTTGGAATCCTGAGCGTACATCGGGTGGGTCTAGTGGAGGTGCTGGGGCATCCATAATCGCAGGGTTGACCTCCTTGGCTACAGGAGGAGATGGTGGTGGCTCAATTCGAATACCTGCTAGTTTTACTGGCACCTATGGAATTAAACCCACTCAAGGGAGAGTGTCCAGTTACACAGGGATTAATTCTCCTGCGGCTGTCAACTATACCAGCCAGCAAGGGGGGTTAACCCGGACTGTCAGGGATTCTGCTTTAATGCTCCAGGTGTTGTCAGGATATGATCCTAGAGACCCTGGTTCTCTTCGCGCTTCTGTTCCCGACTTTATGGCCGCAACTGAAAGAGATGTATCAGGATTTCGTATAGGTTGGAGTCCAGATTTTGGATACACCTCCGTAGACACTGAGGTGGCAGAAATAACTAAAGGTGCGATTAAAGCTTTTTCGGAGTTGGGATGTTCAGTTGATCAATCCAGTCTGAAACTGGAAAACCCTTTTGATCCCTGGCTTGTTATATTCGCTGCTTCGGCTTATGTGTCTAATGGCCATCTGCTAGATGATCCAACTGATCCGCTCACATGGTATGGGAAATGGGCTATTGAACAAGGCAGGGACGTTACGGCAACAGATTATGTGAGAGCTCTGGGAATAAGAAACCAAATGATTCATAAGTTTGAGGATGAATTTGAGAAATTTGACGTTCTGGTATCCCCGACTATGCCCACCACGGCTTTTCCTACTGATATATACCCTCAAAAAATAGGAGACCAAGACCCTTATCCCAACCCTGGATGGGGGTTCGTACCCTTTACTCATCCAATTAACACCATTGGATTTACGGCAGCCAGCATTCCATGTGGATTCGACTCTGATGGAATGCCAGTAGGCTTGCATATCGTGGGCAAATATGGGGATGAGGAGACTGTTCTTGCCGTTAGCTCCGCTTTTGAATCGGCCCGACCATGGATTCAACACAGACCACCTGTAAGTTAGATGAAACGCTTTTTGGAGAATATGGAATGATAGATCTAAGTAATAAGAACGCGTTAGTTACCGGAGCTGCGTCTGGAATCGGTAAGGGCATATCAAAGGTTCTTGCTGAGCAAGGGGCTAATGTGGTGCTAAGTGATATCGATGCAGACGGAGCTAGGCTTGCATCGGAAGAAATTTCCAGATCCGGTGGTAAGTCCCAATCGGCGCAGCTGGATGTCACAAATCGGGCTTCAGCCCAATCGGTAGTTTTAGATTTATTGAATCAATTAGGCCAAATAGACATTGTGGTAAATAACGCCGGTGTTGGTGGAGCGGATGGCTGGTGGGAGAGGAAGGTGCCTAGTGAAGATGATTGGGACACAGTGCTGGCTATCAATCTCAGAGGCGTGGTAAACGTCTCACAGGCTGTTGAAGATAGTATGAAAGAGAGAAGGCAGGGGAAAATAATTAATATTGCTTCGATCGCATCCCGGCAAGGTGGCCCTTCTATACCCCACTACAATGCTTCAAAAGCTGGAGTTGTGAGTTGGACACAGTCCCATGCGCTTCAGTTGGCTCCATATCAAATCAACGTAAATGCAATATGTCCGGGCTTATTATGGACACCTTTATTTGAACAGCTTATCGGACGGCCAGATTTTTATGATAACCAAGCTTTGGAAGGACTTACCGGTCGAGAACGATTCGAAAAGGTCATCGAGCTTGGGATCCCAATGCAAAAGGAACAGACACCGGAAGATATCGGCAAATTGACTGCCTTTTTAGCCTCTGATGACGCTCACAATATTACAGGCCAGGCAATTAATGTTGATGGTGGGCGGCGGATGAATTAAATCTCCGGTCTGCCTTTCATTGACACTTGCCTGGTTAGAGAGTTTATAAGAATGGAGCTGTTGGATGGAATACGATTACATAGTTGTTGGAGCAGGGTCTGCTGGAGCCATTATAGCTACAAGATTGAGTGAAGATGAATCTAAATCTGTGCTTCTCCTGGAGTCAGGTAGTGACTATGAGGATTTTTCTTCACTCCCAGAAAAATTTAAGTACGGGTATGGCCCCGAGCTTTTAGACGAACCAAACTGGTGGCTTGACCCTGGTGATGAAAAACGTTGGCTTTTTGTTGCCGATGCTACAGAAGAGCAAGATTCTCCAATGTTGATTCCCAGGGGTAAAGCTATGGGCGGCTCTAGCGCTGTGAATGCACAGATTTTTCTTCGAGGAGACCCGCAAGACTATGACACATGGGCGGAACACGGAAACGAAGAATGGAGTTTCGAAAAGTGTCTTCCAGCCTTCAAAAAATTAGAGAACGATACCGATATGGGGGGGGATTTTCATGGCCATGATGGCCCAATAGGTGTTCGCCGGCATCCAAAAGACGAGTGGACCCGCGATGCGGAAGCATTTTTCCAAGGATTTCAAGATTTAGGATTTCCCGCTACAGAAGATCATAATGATCCTGATTCAACTGGCGTCGGCCCCATGCCATTTAACACTATTAACAGAGTTCGTCAGAGTACAGCTTTGACTTACCTAAATCCTGCCCGAAACCGTACGAACCTAACCTTGAAAGCTGATTGCAATGTCCGAAAAATAAAATTGAGTAATAAAAAGGCTGTAGGGGTAGAAGTAGAGAAAGATGGAGATGTCTTTATCGAAAAAGGAGCGGAAATAATTGTCAGTGCTGGTGCAATAGGGTCACCGCAATTGCTTATGCTGTCTGGTATAGGCCCAAATGAGCATCTCGGAGGAAAGGGAATAGAGGTGTTACATCACCTGCCCGGTGTAGGTCAAAATCTAAGAGATCATCCCCAGGTTCGCCTTATATGGGAAGTAAATGATGACTACGAGCATCTTAAGGATGGATCCAAGCGTGGCGCCACAGTTGCAATACGATACACCGCTGAAGGATCGGAACTTCACAACGATATGATGGTTCACCATACTGCCACAGGTCCACAAAAGTTTTATATGACTGATGGTGAAGATATGTATAAAGGTGTAGGTATGAGTGCTTGCCTGTATCTTCAAATGGGCTCAGGAGAGCTTTTGTTGAGATCTTCAGATCCACAAGTTCAACCTTATCTGAACTATAACTATTTTAGGGAAGCAGAGGATCTAAGGCGGATGAGGGAGTGTGTGAGATTGTGCGCAGAAGTGGGTGATGGAACTTCTTATGAAGCAATAGTCACAAGACGTATTCAACCTACGGATCAAGAGTTAAAAGATAATGATTTACTAGATTTATGGATTCTGAAAAACGCAACAACCAGCCATCATATAAGCGGTACGTGCAAAATGGGACCTGAATCAGATTCGATGGCTGTGGTTGACCAGTATGGTAAGGTCCACGGCTTTGAAAATTTACGTTTGGGTGATGCATCTATAATGCATGACTGTGTAAGGGCAAACACAAATGTTCCCGCAATGATGATCGGAGAAAAAATCGCTGAATTTATCAAGCAAGGTAAATGAGCAGCAAGGTATATGCTAGGACCTAGATGGGTCTATTTACCATTGGGCCTTGTGTACTTTCTGGTTACCGAAAACCAACCGGGCAAAATCTAAGAGGAGTCTAAACGTGGGTACATTAGAAGAGAAAGTGGCAATAGTAACCGGTGCTGGCCAAGGTATGGGTAGCGCTATAGCCCATTCACTAGCTCAGCAGGGTGCCTCAGTCGTTGTTAACGATATAAACGAGACCACGGCTAAGGCAACTGTCTCTGATATCAAAAGCTATAACTCTGCTGTGATTTCATATGTTGGTAATGTCACCGATATTCATGATGTCGAACAAATGATCAAGCATACTGAAAATAATTTTGGACACACCGATGTATTGGTCAATAATGCTGGAGTATTACGACCTACACCCCTGCTTCAGATATCAGAAGAGGAATGGGATTACGTGGTTGAAGGGAATTTGAAATCGACATTTTTGTGCTCCAAAGCTGTGTTGCCCTCAATGCAGCAAAATAGATGGGGACGGATAATCAATATTTCATCGAGCGCTGGGAAAAATGTCAGCACTATTGGTGGAGCACATTACACGGCCGGAAAAGCAGCGGTTCTTGGTTTGACAAGGCATGCGGCTAAAGAAGTTGCTGAATATGGTGTAACCGTGAACGCGGTGTGCCCTGGCCTGATTGATACGGAAATGGTGAGATCAACTATTTCAGATGAAAGAAAACACGAATATGCAAATATATTTCCTGCAAAGCGGCTTGGACAACCTTCAGAGGTGGCCGACCTTGTTGCATTTCTGGCATCTGACCAAGCCTCGTATATAACGGGGGCATCCATCGATATAAATGGTGGAGACCTAATGATATAAAAAGGGGAATGAGATTGAAATGGGTAATATTCTTGTAACTGGCACTGCAGGGCAAATCGGGTCTGAGCTGGTTCCTGCTCTAAGAAACAACTACGATGGTGATACTGTGATAGCAGGATGGAATAAGACCCCTTTATCTGAAGACATACTTGAAACTGGCCCAAATGTTGTTCTGGATGTAACAGACTTCAATGCTTTAGAAAAAATCGTGAGAGATTTTAAAGTCGGCACAATATTTCACATGTCATCAATACTGTCAGCTACTGCTGAAACCATAAGAACCACTGCCCATGACGTGAATATAAACGGCACATTTAACATTTTAGAATGTGCATACTTAAACGGCTTGGAGAAAGTGATATTGCCAAGTTCTATTGCCGCTTTTGGAGATAAGACTCCTCGAACCAAGACACCCAACGATACTATTCAAAACCCCGACACAGTTTATGGAATATCAAAGGTTTTTGGAGAATTGATGGGCAATTATTACCATTCAAAGCTGGGGCTGGACGTGAGGGGGATAAGATTACCAGGAATCATTAGCTGGAAAACAGAACCGACAGCCGGGACTACAGACTACGCAGTGGCGATGTTCTATGAGGCAATAAGGAAAAATTCGTACGAATGCTATCTTGCCCCCGACACTGCTCTGCCCATGATGTATATGCCAGATGCAATCAATGCCTTAATCAAGTTATTCCAGGCTGATTCTCAGGTTTTGATTCACCACTCCGATTTCAATATCCACGCGATGACTTTTACCCCGGATGATCTTGCGAGAGAGATAATGAAAATCAATCCCCGGTTTGAAATCAGTTATAAAATAGACCCTGTCAGACAGTCGATGGCAGATTCATGGCCTATATCCCTCGATGATTCCAAAGCCAGGGAGGAGTGGGGCTGGGAACCTGAATATGCAATACAAGATTTGGCCGAAGATATGTACCTGAACCTTACAAAAAAACTTTCCTAGTCGAATGCAGAAAGCACCTCTTCGTCAAGTGCCTGTAGGGATTCACTGTCACTTGGTCTCGGTGAAAACATAATTTCATCTACACCTGCTTCCATGAATTCTCCAACCCTTGAAACGATGTAGTCGGCACTACCAGCAACCGTTCCAGGTCCAACTTGTTGGATAAAAGCATCTGTTTCCGTTTGATTGTTTGACAATTTAGTAGGCATTGAAATTGTAAGAGATATTTCTGAGGGATCCCTGCCAGCATCTTCACAGTGTTGATGCAGAATATCGACTTTTCGGTTAAACAACTCTAGGGACATGCCACCATAACGTACGTTTTCTTCTTTACCCACACCGAAACCATCTAGGTTCCACATGTCCCCATATTTAGCTAGTGTCCTAAGTGTGCGTTTTTCTCCCAAACCTCCGATCATTATTGGTATATGTGGCTTTTGAACGGATCTTGGGGATAACGGTGCGTTCTCTAAGCTGTAATATTTTCCTTTGAAATTTACGGGTTCCTCAGAGCTTAGAAGCATCCTGATAAGAGCACACGACTCCTCGAATCTATCTGAACGTTCCCTCAGGGATGGAAATTCCCAGCCATAGGCCTCGTGCTCCCTTTGAAACCATGCCGCGCCGTGGCTGAGTATGAATCTGCCTCTAGATATCTGGTCTATGGTCGTTGCCATCTTTGCAACTAATGCAGGATTTCGATAGGTATTTCCATTCACCATATGACCCATTCGGAGCCTTTCGGTCATTCCAGCGACAGCAGCTAGTAGAGACCACGATTCAAAAATAGGTTGATCCTCAGCCCCCTTCCACGCAGCTGGCGGTATAAAATGGTCAGGAAACCATATGCTATCCCAGTTTCCTGACTCCATAGTTTTTATCGCTGTTTCAATGCTGTCCCATGTGGTGGTGTAACTTGATATTGAAGCTCCAAATTTCATTTAGTCATCCTTATAATGGTTGGTGTTTCACGGTTACATCTTATACCTCCAAACTTACTTCAGATAACTTCTTGGATAATAGACATACTGTGTAATATTTGATTGACTTTATTTTATTTTGCGTCTGTTTTCTGCTTTTCTTTCGATGTGTTAAATTAGCCTAGATTAACTAATCAGATTAACGGAGAGATGCATCATGACCACCTATGAGCCAAATATGGTACTTGCCGAAAAGGAATTTTCTGTAGTAGGTACTAGACCTATACGTCATGATGGTGCTGATAAAGTAACCGGCCGTGCCCGTTATAGCGCTGATTCATTTCCTGCAGGGTACCTGCATGGAAAGATTCTTAGAAGTCCCCACGCCCATGCAAGGATAAAGTCTATAGATACATCTAAAGCTCTTGCCCATCCCGGGGTCAAATCTGTTATGACAGGAGCTGATTTGCCAGAAGTTTCGGCAGAGGTAGCTGATTTAGAGGAAGGTGCTGCTGTTAATTATGGTTTCTATAGCCGGAACGTAATGGCGAGAGAGAAAGCTCTCTATGTCGGTCACGCAATAGCCGCAGTGGCTGCTATTGACCCTCATATTGCCGAGGAAGCTTTGGCCCTAATAGAAATTGATTATGAGGTTCTGACTCCAGTTTTAACTGCTGAAGATGCTCTTA
>DTSF01000238.1:1889-2409 GCA_012965485.1 Dehalococcoidia bacterium | reverse complement strand
AGTTTTGCAGCATGGTTTATTATTTGATCCATCGCTAACAGGGTAAAATTTATCGTCATTACTTCAACTATTGGTCGCATGCCAATCATTGCTGAACCAACTCCCGCGCCGACAAATACTGATTCAGATATGGGAGTATCTCTAACTCTCTCTTCCCCATATTTTTCCAAAAACCCCCGGGTGACCGCGTAAGCTCCCCCATATGCACCTATGTCTTCACCCATAAGGAACGATCTGTCGTCCTCATCAAGAGCTTCTCTCAAAGCTTTCGACATAGCATCTCTCAATAGCATCTCTGCCATCTTTAATTCCCCTCCGGTTCCGCATAAATGTGGGTATAGAGGTCTTCAGCAGTAGGCTCAGGACTCTGTTCGGCAAATTCCCTTGCTTCTCGTACCAGGAGATCTATTTGCTCTGCCACAAGTGCGATATCATTGTCGTCTACCTTGCCCGCCTCTAGGCAATCATCTCTAAATTTGTCGATTGGATCACGGGTTCTGTTTTCTTGAACTTCTTCGTT
>DTSF01000238.1:0-1879 GCA_012965485.1 Dehalococcoidia bacterium | reverse complement strand
CTCTGTAATTTGATGGATCTGCCATTGAATGTCCATGGAATCTATAGGCCATAGACTCGATGAACACTGGGCCTTGCCCTTCCCGGACTTTTGCGACACCTTCTGTTACCGTTTCTCTCACCGCCATCACATCCATTCCGTCTATCTGAACGGCTGGGATCATATACGGTTCAGCGGCTCCATATATACTGGAACCGCCGGCTCGAGAACGATTAACATCTGTACCCATGCCATAAAGATTGTTTTCCAGCATAAACACCACTGGCAGTTTCCATAATGAGGCTATGTTCATAGCTTCATGGAATTCACCTTCATTCACAGCTCCATCTCCAAAAAAGCACATCACTACACTATCTAATTGTTTTAACTTCAGTCCAAGTGCTATCCCGATTGCTAATGGAAGTTGGCCTCCGACGATTGCATGACCACCCATAAAATGTTTTTCAATGTCAAACAGGTGCATGGAACCTCCCTTGCCACCACTGCACCCGGTAGATTTCCCACATAACTCGGCCATGGCGGCTTTGGGGTCGATGCCCCTAGCTAACGCGTGGCCGTGGTCCCTGTAATGACTTATGACGTAGTCGTCTTCCCGCAGGGTTGGTATAGCTCCTACCGCTATCGCCTCCTCACCAATATATGTATGTAAGAATCCTCTTACCAGACCCCTTCTATACAAACGTTCAGCTTCTTCTTCAAAACGTCTTATTAAAAGCATCTGGCTGAAAATACCCAACGCTTCCTGTTTTTCAATGTTCTCTATATTTGAGGTAGTGGCCACTTTCAGTTCTTCTTTATATGTGGATTGCTTCGCCGTTTGAGTCCAAAGCCGCTTCTTTCAAAGTCTCAGAAATTGTCGGATGGGGGTGAACTAACCATCCAAGCTCTGTGGTTGTTCCCTCCAATAATTTTGTCATAGATAATTCCGCAAGAAGTTCTGTCACCTCCGGCCCTATCATATGTGCACCGAGTATCTCCCCGATTTCTGGGTCTATGACTAGTTTAATAATTCCTTCTGTGCGCCCGAGAGCAATCGCTTTGCCACTAGCAGAAAAAGGGAATCTTCCTATTTTGGTCTCAACGCCATGGTCTTTAGCTTGTGCTTCGGTCATCCCAAAACTGGCGACTTGCGGTTCACAATATATAGCTCTCGGCATTAATTGATAGTCAATTGGTGCAGGATTTAATCCTGCTATATATTCAACAGCGATCACAGCTTGAGCAGAGGCTACGTGAGCCAAGAGCATCTTCCCAGTCACATCTCCAATTGCATAAACACCTGAGACATTTGTTTCCATATTTTCACCAATTATTATGAAACCTTTATCGGTGGTTATTCCTGCCCTCTCCAAACCTATACCGTCTGTGTTGGGTTGTACCCCCACCGCAACTAGTACTTTGTCAGAAGTGATTAAATGTTCTTCTTCGTTTGTTACTAATGTGACCAAAGCTATTCCAGTTGAAGCCTCTATTGATTTTACGGCTACCCCAACTTTTATATCTATTTCTCTTTCTGCGAAGGATTTTCTTAGTAGATCACTTATCTCTGAGTCTTCGTTAGGGATAATTCTATCCATCATTTCCACTAGGGTTACTTTCGCACCGTAGCTTCTATATATGTGCGCGAATTCTACCCCTGTGGCACCCGCACCTATTATCGTAATATCATCAGGAATTTCTGACATGTTTAACGCATCGCGGCTATTGATTACTATGTGGTGGTCAATAGGCATAGAATCAATATCTCTTTGTCTGGCCCCGGTCGCGATTATTATGTTTTCGGAGGTAAATTTTCGATTATTCTCCATGATTTCTATTTCATGGGGCCCGGTTAGCTTCCCGGTTCCTTCAATAAGTTCAACCTGGTTTTTTTTCAACA
>DTSF01000237.1 GCA_012965485.1 Dehalococcoidia bacterium | reverse complement strand
AGTTAAGTCTGGGTCGTTGGCAGCGGCAAACGCCATCATGGAAGGTGAATATGATGCGTAATCCAATATCTCTGTCCTAGGAGTGTTTTCGTTCATTATGCGGGCCGGACTCGAACTTCCAAGTTCTATGTTTGATCCAACTATCACAGGAATTTGAGAGTGATCCTGAATTTTTTCCAATTCTAGTTTCAATTCATCGGATGGAGGTTTCCTGATGCATATACCTCCGAGCGGAATTTCATCTAGTAGCCGTAACCAGTCATCTGCTGTTGCATTAGTTACAGATTCAAAGTGCGTTTGGGGATTTTCGAAAGGATGGTGAGGTACAAGCATTTGAGCGATACACTCTTCGATAGTCATCGAACCTAGAGTGGAATCAACCCATTTTCTATCCTCCGCATTTAGTTCAGTAATCATATCGTTTTATCATCCAATCATTCACCTTACGTTTAGAATCCATAATATCTCATTTAAAGATTATTTAGCTTCGCCAAATCATCAATTCCACTATCAATCTCGAAAGTGACCGGTTGATCAAATTTCAACGATCTTTGATCAACAGTTATAAGCGATTTATCGGGTATCAGCCCGTGTCGGGAATTTGGTCGGCAAAATGTCGGCAGAGGCGAACCGGTTAGGGCAGGGGGCACCTTTATATTGGTATGTAGTGGCTCGGACTATTTCTCAAAAGGATTAGTTCAGTGGGTTATTCATCTTTGTCGAAGAAGGTATATTCAAAGATTAGAGGTTTATTTGGGGCTATAACTATGTCATGCAAAAATTCCACCATTGCAGGATCGTTACAGTACGTCGAAATCGGCGAGCTCACACTAACCCCGTCTATAGAATATTTGCAAATACTCCTGCAATAAATCTATTTGGGAATATTTGTTGCGACTTCTGATATGAATTTTGACATATTGTCCGTAATTTCTAAGGTAGATTCGCCTGTAAAACTAAGAATGAGGTGATTAACTCCCAAGTCCATAAGTTGTCCTATGTCTTCCTGAATTTGGCCTGATTCACCTTCGAACCAGCGGGTCCTGTTACCTGGGCTCTGACTAGCCATGTTGAACCAATTTGCACTATATGCCAGATCTATTGTTGCGGGATCTCTATTGTTAGATTCAGCATAGTGGTGTAGGCGGTCTACTCTTTTCCTGAGCAGTTCTGCTGAGTCGAGCGGGAATTTGGGATTTGTTCCGATCGGATACCAACAATCCCCCAGCTCTGCTGCTCTGCGTAAGGCTGGACTACTCTCTCCGCCCACCCAGATTGGAGGATGGGGAGTTTGAACCGGTTTAGGCAAGAAACTTATATTGGAAAAATTTACATAGTTCCCCTCAAATACCGGATCGTCTTTGGTCCACAACTCCTTGAAAATTTGAATATACTCACTTCCTACCGCACCCCTTTCATCAAAAGAGGGTGCAGCGAGGGCCTCGAATTCTTCCCTCATCCAACCTACGCCGCAGCCGACGTTTAGGCGACCCTTTGATAGGACATCTATGGTAGCCAAAATTTTTGCTGTTAGGACTGGGTTGCGGTGTGGAAGTACCATGACGGAGGTAAGCAGTCTGAGGTTTTTAGTAATCGCTGCAATAGCCATCAAGGTGGTTAATTGCTCAAGGCACTCTCCAGTATCCTGACCTGCGAAACTACCATCTTCGTTATATGGGTAGATAGAAACGATATGTCTTGGGACCACCACATGATCGCTTACTGTAACTATGTCGAAGCCCATCTCTTCTCCTGAAGTGACGATTTCAGAGATTGATTCGACATTTGCGAGGGGTCCCCTCATCGGTATTCCAAATCCAAAATCCATAACTTACCTCCAATGTCGTTAGATCTATAGGCTGGGATCGTATTCCTCAACTTTTGCAATACTAGGATTTGGCAGATAGTACCATTTTTAATAACACAGGTGTGATTAGAAATTGTACTGTTTGGGGTAGATAAACGGGGTACGCACGAAGGGGTGTCCTTTGTACTGGATTTTCCTGATTTCTAGCCAATTAATTAATTGCAGTCAATCAATTAAAAATTAATTCACTCTGTGTCCGCCGCACTCAGCGGAATAGACTTTGATATATATTTGTACGGATCTGCGGACTGAGTGTTGCCGATAGCGTTATCTACCATTTTGTCGTATCTGGGATCTAAGGAATCCAATTTAGATACAACATCCCTCTTGAACGCAACCCTTGAGATAATTCGAAAAGTATCCTCACTACCACATTCAGTGCATTCTATGGAATCCGGAGGGTTAAAATTTCTCCAAAGCTTTTCTAATCGTTCCGAACACCCACGACACCTGAATTCATACAGTGGCATACGCTCCCTCCCTAGATTTCTTAATCCTCTTCAAAATCAGACGAATCAACACAATTGAAGAATTCCTGCAAA
>DTSF01000236.1 GCA_012965485.1 Dehalococcoidia bacterium | reverse complement strand
CGCCACTATAAATTATGGACACAGATTAATGTTCCAAATCTGTGTCTATTTTTGTATCTCCTTTTTGTTTAAAATGCTGGAAACATAGGTGACCGGTTAGATTACATAAATTTGATGCATACTTATGTGGGAGCCAGTATCTTTATTTTTGACTATAGAGGTTATGGATTAAGTCAAGGATCACCTTCGGAATCAGGGTTGTATTTGGATGCTGAAGCTGCAGTGGACTTTTTGATAGATCGAGTAGGATCGGAAGAAGGCACTCAGGATGTGGTTTTCTTCGGGCGATCCTTAGGTAGCGCAGTCGCTCTTAAAATGGCATCAATATATGACGTTGGCGGAGTCATAATAGAGGCTCCATTCACCTCTACAGTGGCTTTGGCAAAAATTCACTACCCTTATCTTCCTGAATTTTTGGTCAATCTACTGATTCGTAACAGGTATGCTTCTGATACAGTGGCCGGCAGTCTAGGCTCTCCACTCATGGTTATTCATGGCACAAATGACTCGGTCGTTCCAATTGAGATGGGAGAAAAGATTTATGATTTGGCTAATGTTAACAAGTCTTTTTACGCTGTTGCAGGGGCGGACCACAACGATACATATATCATTGGTGGAGAAAATTATTTCAGAAATATATTGGAATTTCTAGAATGAGTGATATCATATTTCGTTGGTCTTTGACACCATAGATAGGTTCTATCTAAACCGGTATATGGGTCAGGAGCAATAATCGGAGCCTCGTCGAGAGAAAATATTTGAATCAGACTAACGGGTGAACCGGTAGATTTTCTCGTCAAAGGAAAGTATGAATATTTCTCCAGAAGGAGATTGAGCGAACGACGATATGTTCAAGAATGAATCCGCGACCTGTAGGTGCTCGGTAATCTCGTTACCATCATGCCTTAGAGCCCATATTTTTCCAGTGCAATAGTCTCCGTATACATAGGCCCCTGATAATTCTGGTAATTTCGAACCTCTATAAACGTAACCGCCCGTCACGGAACAACCTTCCTCACGGCCGTACTCCGCAACAGGAAGCTCTAACCCTGACTGGTCGCATGCTTCATCCGGATCAGCATAGCAATGAGATCCCTCCATTATGTTCCATCCGTAATTGCTCCCCCCTGTTACCAGGTTAATTTCCTCAAAATCGTTCTGTCCAACGTCCCCAACCCATAAGCTTCCTGTCTGAGAATCGAAGCTGAATCGCCATGGATTTCGCAGTCCATACGCCCAAATCTCGCCTTTTGCGTTGGAGGAACCTGTAAAAGGATTGTCGGAAGGGACGGTGTATGTACCTTTCGAGTCCAACGTGCTAACGTCGATGCGAATAATTGAACCCAACAGCGTTGTCAGGTTCTGCCCATTGCCGATAGGATCCCCTGCTCTACCTCCGTCGCCAAGACCGATATATAGCAGGCCTTGTGGACCAAAGCGAATCTGTCCTCCATTGTGATTGGAATAAGGTTGAGGTACCTCAAATATCACTCGCTCACTGCTCGGATCACCGCTGTTAATATCGCCTGGTCTGATGGAAAATCGGGAGAGTACGGAACGTCTTGGCTTCGCGGCGGAATAGTAGAGGTAGAAATGTCCGTCGCCCGAAAAATCTGGAGATAAGGCCATTCCCAGAAGACCTTCCTCGTTGCCTTTATTACTTACCCTGCTCCGGATGTCTAAGAATTCTTGAGGTTGCGGATCTCTTTCACTATAGTTAAATACCTCGATTCTACCTGGCTGCAAAACGAGGAACGCCTGCGGGGTACCAACGCCCGAGAATACTAGGTCAACCATTCTCTTGGAAGAGACCTTCGGAAACACTCTCTCGACATTCAGGGACCCAAGAGGTGTGTGGGGCGTCGATGTAGAAGTTGGGGTAAGGGGTATCTGAGAGGGGGTAATATCAGCTGTGGGGACGAATACGGATGGTGATGTCGCTGTTGATGCATTCTTGGTTTCCACATCGAGACCCTTAGACTGGCTCACTAATTTACTCGGCGAAGCCACAGGTTCTTGTGGACCATCCTCAGAAACAGAGGAACAAGAAAACAGTATTAGTAATACCGGTATTAAAAAGATCGGATTCTTCATTCAGAGCTGTTTGCAGAATATATAAATTTCTCGTTGAGATTTAGCGACTGAGGTTCAACTACTCTAGCATTGTTAACGACTGATTGGTATGCCATGAATAAACCTTAGTTTTATCAACTTAAAACTTATTCTTTAAAATCATCGTAAATTGAGCTGTAAATATCAAAATCTTTCTGAGAATGAGTCACAAGAGTCACTTTTATATGGTTATCATATTCGTTCATGAAACTCTGTATTTCTGTGATCGCAATCTTATATGCCTCAGCAAACGGGTATCCATAAACTCCAGTGCTTATGGATGGAAAGGCGGTGCTCCTCA
>DTSF01000235.1 GCA_012965485.1 Dehalococcoidia bacterium | reverse complement strand
GCTCTGAGGTACAAATACAGATTATCTTTTGCCTACCTAGCCACGATAGGGGCTATAGCGGCCTATATTTTTCTCCCTAAATTATTTGGACAGGCCATCGACTCGGTTGCAGAGCCCATCCTTGCAGGGGAACAGGGAATTCACAAAACTACCCTCTACACCTGCATATTAGCTATTTTGGGGCTAAGTGTTATCCGAGGAGGTATGTCTTATTTTCAAACCTATTTAGGAGAGACCTTATCGCAGTATGTTTCGTACGATTTAAGAAATTCCTTTTATGATCATATTCAGCATCAAAGTTTCGCTTTTCACGATAAACATCACACTGGCAATTTGATGTCCAGGGCTATCACCGACGTGGAAAATATACGCATGTTTATAAATATGGGGTTGGTGAGGGCCCCATATTTTATAGCGCTTTTCATAATTGTGGCCGCGACTCTAATTTCCATGAATTGGAAATTAGGACTTTTGAGTGCTAGTTTTATGCCTATAGTGGCTATTTATACTAGTTCAGTGCGGCTCCGTATGAGGGCATTGTGGCTTTTGGTTCAAGAGAAAATGGCAGAACTGAGCATAATACTGCAGGAGAATTTCTCGGGACAACGGGTGGTCAAAGCCTTCGCTTCAGAAAATCACGAAGCAGACAAATTTGAGATAAAAAATTCGGAAGTTTCAAATCTTTTTGTGGAGGCAGAGAAGTTACGTGCATCCAGTATGTCATTCATGTTGTTCACTTTCATGGTGGCTATGGCCTTGATATTATGGTACGGCGGTCGCCAGGTTATGAATGGAAATATGACCCCAGGCGAACTAGCTGCTTTCGTGTTCTATCTTCAGATATTAGCCTTACCGGTTCGAATGGCGGGCTGGGTCGTAAACGCCTATGCCCGGGCAGCTTCTGCCGGTGAAAGATTGTTCGAGATACTTGATGCGCCTTCCCCTGTTCAAGAGACCGAGAATGCCATTATCCTTGAGAACCTCAAGGGGCACATAGAATTTGACAACGTGTCTTTCGCTTATGATGATGGCAAACCAGTGCTCAGAAACATAAACCTGGAGGCAAAACCTGGCCAAATAATTGCTTTGGTAGGTCCTCCAGGTAGCGGAAAATCGACCATTGCCAATCTACTTCCACGATTTTATGACGTCTCCACTGGGTCCATTAAAGTGGATGGAGTGGATGTCAAAGATTTTACCTTGCATTCGTTAAGGGCAAATATAGGAATGGTTCAACAAGATGTTTTCTTATTCACCACTTCGCTGAAAGAAAATATTAAGTATGGTCGTGAAAATGCGACCGATGAACAGGTCGAGAGAGCATCCTCAATTGCCCAATTATCGGATTTCATTGAGACACTTGATGAAGGTTATGACACCCACGTTGGTGAAAGAGGCTCCACCCTATCTGGTGGTCAGCGCCAGCGAATGTCAATAGCGCGCGCTGTTTTGTTGGACCCGCCGATCCTAATATTGGATGATTCAACTTCTAGTGTAGATGCTGACACTGAAGATCAAATAAAGGCGGCAATGGATAACTCTATGGAAGGAAGAACCACATTCATAATCGCCAATAGGCTCAGTACCGTACATGCTGCAGATAAGATAGTGGTTTTGAAGGAAGGTAGGATTATAGAAGAAGGCACCCACCAAGAATTGTTGCGCGAGGGGGGGCTTTATAACGAAATTTACGAATTGCAGCTTCGCCCCCAAGACGAATTGAATTCTGAGGTTAGTCGATGAACCTTGGTCTAGGACATATGTCTGCTTCGAGAGGCCAAGTAGATGAGGAAGTTTTTGGATCTGTATATGATCAAAAGGTGATCTTGAGGCTCCTTCCCTACATTAAACCCTATAGGTTTCTGGTTATTGTATCGCTGATTGCAATGCTAATTTATACAGTCACCTTGGTTGCTGTACCTTGGCTAATACAGTGGGGAATTGATAATCCCATCAAAGAAGGCATGGAGGCGTTTGGCAGAGAAGAACCGCTCGATGACTATATACGTGTTTTAAATATTTTGTTTATTGTGTTTATTGCTAATGCCCTTATCAACTGGGGAACCAACTACCTTCAGCAATACGCCATGCAAAAAGTGGGACAGGGTGTTCTTTTCCGGTTGAGGAGAGCTTTGTTCGGGCATGTGCAAAAGCAGTCTCTTTCATATTTTGATAACACAGAGGTTGGCCGACTCATGTCACGGGTTCAAGGGGATGTGGGCCAACTACAGGAATTTGCGGCACTAGTAGTCATGAGTCTTGGTGAGCTATTAAGTCTTGTAGGAATTGTCATTGCTCTTCTGTTGATGGATCTGGAATTGGGACTTATAACCATGGCAGTGCTTCCTGTTTTAATCGCCGTTATGGTGATCTGGCAAAAATACGCAAAAAAAACCTTTAGTGAAATAAGACGACGAATCTC
>DTSF01000234.1 GCA_012965485.1 Dehalococcoidia bacterium | reverse complement strand
AGATTTTCAAATACCTCTCAGCGAATTGGTCAAAAATAATAAGCCTCGAAGTCTTGTTTCTTGGCTCCTTTTTAGCATTCACTCTTATCCGAATGATGAACCCTGACCTATGGCACCCTTACAGGGGGGGGGAAAAACCAATGGATTTGGCTTACCTCAATGCAGTGGTTAAATCGACCTATATGCCTCCATATGACCCGTGGTTTTCAGGGGGATACTTGAATTACTACTACTGGGGTCATTTTATAGTAGCCTCTTTGATCCATCTGACTGGAATTACAACAGAATTAGCCTATAACCTGGCGATCGCGACTTTCTTCGCTTTGTCTGCTTGTTCTGTGTATTCAATAGGGAGAAACATTCTTTCCAGAAAGAAAAATCCGACCAAAATTAATCCTGCAATAGCAGGGATAATTTCTATTCTTTTCGTGTGTGTTTTAGGTAATCTAGACGGGCTTTACCAAGTTTGGGATTCTATAAGATTTGGATCCAATATTCTTACAGACTTTGACTACTGGAGAAGTAGTCGGATGATGCTTCCTGACCCGCCTGGGCATGAAATTACAGAGTTCCCTTTCTTTACGTTCCTTTTTGCAGATCTACATGCTCATTTGATTTCCATACCATTTACCCTTCTGGTAGTGGGGATATCTCTACACATAACACGCAATAATATCAGCAATATATGGTGGAAATCCTTACCAACCTTATCGGTCCTGGGCCTGTCCGTAGGATGCTTGGCCGCAATAAACACGTGGGACGTGCCTATTTATACAGCTATAGCTATAGGGTCCTTATTGATAGCTGAACTCAGGCAAATAGGAGGATTAAATTCTTTGGCACTTTTTAAGGTAATTTGGAAATCTGTTTACATTCTGACCATAGCTTATTTCTCGTTCCTTCCTTATCACCTTAATTCGGTAACTTTTTTCAATTGGATAGAGAGAACAACAAATACAACAACCTTTCCCCAATTTATATCAATAAACGGGTTGTTCTTGGTAATAACCTTCTCTTGGTGTATCTATTCAGTGTATCCATTCGTAACTCACCAAAACATGCTTAAATTTTCGGCTAAAGATCTAACAGAAAGGGTATACAGATCCCATCCCAAGATTCTCGCTTTATTCTTGATTACCGTCTTGCTCTTCGGATATCTCATAATCGCATTGTCATCCGGAATGTTAGGAGGCGCTATTCCCGTATCAATGCTGATGATCTTCTTGTTAGTTAGTTCCTGCTTCTTTATATTTAAAAACTCCAAATCTTCCTACTCTGATTCATTTTTCCCTTGCCTGCTTGCCATCGGGGCTTTCTTAGTGGTGATAGGCGTAGATATCTGGAGAATTGAAGGGGATATCGACAGGATGAATACAGTATTTAAGGTCTATCTACATGTTTGGGTTATTCTGGGTATAGCGGCAGCCTACTTCTTATACAATCTAATAAACCAAATAATCAACCAAATATCTTTTTCACTCAAATCGATACTTTCATACTGCTGGATCATTTTTATCTTTCTACTTGTATCAGGGAGCCTGATTTATACAACCATTGGAACGGCCGATAGAGTACAAGACCGATTCTACAAATCGGTGACAACATTTACTCTTGACGGATATGAATTCGTGAGAGACGGGATTTATAAGGATGAAAAGGGTGACATAAATTTATCCGCGGATATGGCAGCAATCCATTGGCTTAGAGATAACATTGAAGGATCACCAGTAATTTTGGAAGGTGTAACTCCAACTTACCGCTGGGGTGGCAGAATCTCGATCCATACAGGCCTGCCAACCGTCATCGGGTGGGAATGGCATCAACAACAACAAAGATGGGGATATCGCAATGAAATAAACTCTCGAATGGCCGATGTTAATGCTATTTACACCACACCTGGCTTTGAGTTGGCGGGGAATCTTATAGACAAATACGGGGTCAAATATATATTAATAGGAGAGTTGGAAAAACTGTACTACCCCAGCAATGGATTAAGAAAGATATATGACGGTCTGGGTGGAAAACTCGAGAAAATATATGACGACCAAGGGGTTATTATCATGAAGGTACGGGATTTATAGAGTATTGATGATTGCCAATTTTGGATTCGTGCCGCCATTTTTCGAACAAGACCTTTAAGTTTGACACCCCTTACATACATATAGACAATGGCACTTACTATTTAGCTAGAGTTTATATCTGAAATATGCCTTATGGTGCCCTTGACGAAATCATAGTTTTAGACCTGTCGGACAGGTTGGCTGCCTCTTTTTGCGCAAAAACACTTGGATTGTACGGATGTGAGGTGATCAAAGTAGAGCCACTCAGCGGGGACCCACTCAGAAAATGGACCAACAGTAACCCAGGTAATCAGAGTGGCGACAGTCCACTGTTCCTCCATTTGAATGCCGGGAAAAAAAGCATCACCATAAATTTGGTTGAGACAAAGGGCCAAAATATTTTGGCCGCTTTGATGAAAGTTTGTGATGTCGTAATCGAAACCCACAAACCCGGACATTTAGACAAAATTGGGCTGGCATACAATCAAATTAAAAAATCTAACGCGTCGATTATTTTCACCTCAATTACACCTTACGGCCAAACAGGACCATACAAAAACTTTCACTATGATGAATTAGCTTTGTTTGCTATGACAGGAGCTATGTATCGAGAGGGTTTACCTGATAGAGAACCTCTCCGATACTCGGGGGAAATAGCCCAATATTTCGCAGGCAACGCCGCCGCCGCTGCAACTACAGCGGCTCTATTTAAGAGAACCCTTACTGGTCATGGAGACTGGTTAGATATTTCCATACAAGAGTGTATGGCTGGTCACCCTCACCAAATAGGAAGAAGAGCACCATTTATATATGCTGGCGAACCTGATCCAAGATCGCAACCAAGAACCTCGGCGTCTGGTGCCCGTGAACCATATGCAGTGGGAACTTTTCGATGTAAAGATGGGTATTTTAGTTTTCTTCCTTTAGGTCCAAGGATGTGGCCAAATATAGCCAAAATGATCAACAGAGAAGATCTGATGGTAGATCCGAAATATAATGACACCATCAAAAGATCAGAAAATAGGGAAAAATTAGAAGCTATATTCCAAGCTTGGGTGGACGACAAAACGAGGGAAGAAATTTTTCAAGCCGTCCAAGCCGCTGGAGTTCCTGGATCACCAATCCTCCGGCCTGAAGAAGTTCACAAAAACGAACAATTTCAGGAGAGAGGATTTTTTCAAAATGTGGGTCATCCGAACGGACAAACGCTACGCATGACGGGTGATCCTTTCCGATTTTCAAATGCACCCACCTCATCGATTAAAGCCGCTCCTAAACTCAGCCAAAATACAAATGAAGTGCTTAGGAAACTATTAGAATTATCTGATGCCCAAATAGAAATGCTGGCCATGGAAAATATCATATGAATTCAGAAGTGAGTCAGCCCCTATCTTCAATAAGAGCTCTCGAACTGTCTGAAATATGGGCTGGGCCGTTTTGTGGATGTCTACTTGGTGATATGGGAGCCGAGGTAATCAAAATTGAATCTATTCAGCGAATCGGAAGAGGACCAATAAATCCTCCCGCCAACGTAGGAGGATATCCCAATGACGACCCAGGGAAGGAGCCGTGGAATCGACAGTCAAATTTCAACGCTATAAATCGAAACAAAAAAAGCCTCACTCTGGACCTGAAAACCCGTCAGGGATTAAATTCTTTCAAAGATTTAGTTTCGCAAAGCGATGTTGTTTTCTGCAATTATTCACGTACAGTAATGGAAAATTTTGGACTCAGCTATGAACAGGTCAGAAAGATAAAACCCGATATCATCTACATGTTAATGCCAGGCTATGGAAATGACGGTCCTTACGCCAACTACCGCAGTATGGGAATGGCAATAGACGCAATTACAGGACACTCCTTTTTAAGAGGATATCCTGATAGGGACCACTCTTCTAATTCACTGGTTCATCATCCGGATGCTGTGGCAGCTATAAACGGGGTAATGGCCCTTGCTTCAGCTTTGGTATATAGAGCAAAGACAGGGAACGGCCAATTTATAGATTTGTCGCAGGCCGAGTCGTTTATGACCCATCTCGGGGAAATATACCTTGAGAATCAAATGACATCGTCAATCAGAACACGAAGAGGTAATCGTCATCCAGATTTTGCCCCGCAGGGGGTATATAAATGTTCTGGAGATGATAATTGGATAGCAATAAGTATCAAAACAGACGAGGAATGGTCTGAACTTAAAACAATTATTGCTGATAACTCCTTAGAGGGCAAAGATCTCGATTCTCTGGAAAGACGACTTCAAAACCATGATCACCTTGATAATGTGATAAATGAATGGGCTTCTACCCGAGATAGGTATGATGCGCTAGCCCTTCTGCAAGCCACAGGTATAACCTCTGGAGTTGTTATAGATTGCGGTGCAGATTCATATGCAGACCCTCATTTAAACGAAAGAAACTTTTTCCAAATAGTTGATCACCCAGCTGCAGGTCTCTACCCCATGACTGGGCCAATATTTAAGTTTGAAAGCGACCAAGGGCGAATAACTCACAACCCAGCACCTTGTCTTGGTCAAGATAACGAACACATATTAGAAGAGCTACTTGGGTACAGCAGAGACACGATAAATAAATTTGAAGCCGAAGAAATAATTGGTACCGTACCATTGCCTGGCTCGGATATGGGCGGGTCCCGGAGGGTAGCAAAGGAAAGAGAATAGCAAGGATTAAGCAAAGTATGACTCGAGTGTCCATTCATGGCGAAAAATGGTTGATAGATGGCATACATACCTATAAAGGCATTACCTACCAAGGTATTACCATAGAAGGTTTATTACTAAATGCAAGAATGGTGAACGCAATCTTCGACGATGACAATCCTTACACGCGCCATATTTGGAAATACCCCGATACAGCCGAATGGAACCCAGACAGGAACACCATCGAATTTATCAGCACGTTACCTGAATACAAAAAATATGGATTGACAGCCGTCACAATTAATTTACAAGGAGGAGCGCCCTTTGGGTATTACCGACTGAATCAATTCAGGGAATTTATGAAAGAGAGGGGGATGTCAGGTAAAGATTCAGAAATATGGGAAGGGCTGCCATCCCCTGAATCTCAACCGTGGAATAGCTCGGGCTTCAATCCTGACGGCAGCTTAAAACCTGAATACATTCGTAGGCTCAGCAAAATAATCGAAGAAACTGATAAATTATCGATGGTTCTTATTCTAGGTTTATTTTATTTCGGACAAGATGAAAGAGTGAGAGACGAAGCATCAGTGAAATCGGCGGTTCAAAATACCTGTGAGTGGATCCTAACCAGTGGATATGAGAACGTTGTGATAGAAATCAATAATGAATGCAGCGTCCCAAAATATGAACACGAAATACTCCAACCTCATAGAGTTCATGAACTCATAGAATTGGTAAAATCCATCAAATCGGATTCGAGGAGACTTTTAGTTGGCACCAGCTATGGCGGTAATACCATCCCTGAAAACAATGTGGTTAAGTCGTCCGATTTTATCCTTATGCACGGGAATAGTGTTATTGATCCCAAAAGAATTTCAGAAATGGTAGAAAAAACCAGAGAACTTTCAAACTGGCATGATATGCCCATACTATTTAATGAAGACGACCATTTTGAATTCGATCATGCGTTAAACAACTTCTATTGCGCAATCACTTCTTTTGCAGGCTGGGGGTACTTTGATCCAGGTGAGGGAGCAGGCGGAAACGCAGCCTTTGGTGATTACAAAAACGGTTACCAATTGATACCTGTTAACTGGTCTATCAATACAGATCGTAAGAAAAATTATTTCAATTACTTATCTGCCATTACTTCCGGATAGGAATTATCATGTCTGAAAAAAAAATTGCACCCTATGGCTCATGGGAATCTCCAATTACGACTGAATCAATTGTCTCTGACTCGATAAGTATTGGAGATCTATTTATCTCAAATGAGAGCATATTTTGGCAGGAAATGAGACCGGCAGAAGGCGGTCGTTGCACAATAATGTACCAGACTTCTGATGGTTCTAAACACGAAATTATTCCTAAATCGTACAATGCTAGGACACTAGTTCACGAATATGGCGGCGGGTCCTATCTAGTACATTCAGATGAAGTATATTTCTCCAATTTCTCAAACCAACAAATACATAAAACTAGCTCGACTGGTGGTAATCCCACTCAAATCACAAATGAACCGCTTCTAAGATTCGCTGATGGGGCAATGGATGCGAAAAGACAACAAATTATTTACGTTGGCGAAAACCATGATAACAAGGATGAACCTGTTAATTGCATAGTCTCAGTTGATTTACAGAATGATGGAGAGGTAACAATTCTGGCCTCCGGCGCTGATTTCTATTCTTCTCCGGTAATAAGTCCCGACGGACGGAAGCTTGCTTGGGTTCAATGGAACCATCCCAACATGCCTTGGGATTCTACTGAGCTTTATGTGGCTGATCTGAGGCATTCAGAACTTCACAATCCTCAGAAAATCGCAGGGGACGGGGAATCTGTTTGCCAACCACTATGGTCTCCAAATGGTATTTTGCACTACATATCAGATCTTTGTGGTTGGTGGAACATTTATAGACACACCAGTGGGAAATCATATAATTTAACCCCCATAGACGCTGAATTTACTGTGGCTCAATGGGGTTTGGGTACTAGATTTTATGGTTTTATAAACGACGACCAAATAATATGCTCCTACAACAGTTTAGGATTTTGGAAAACAGCGCTGTTGGACCCAATTTCCTTCGAACTTTTTGACTTAAAGCTCGATGTTGATATCACAGAAATAAACAAATTTTCCGGTCTCAAGGCCTGTAATGGCAGAGCGTTATTCGTGGGTGGCTCGCCAGACAATTCATTTGCCTTGTTCATTTATGATATGAAGTCTCCAGGAAAGCACCAGATAGTACAAGAGTCAGCAAAAAACATGATAGAAGCTATTCACTTTTCAAAACCACAGCCGGTCAAATATGTGACAACAAATACCCAAGAATGCCACGCTTTTTATTACCCGCCAAATAATGTGAACTATAAAGCCCCTGAAGGAACAAAGCCGCCACTTGTGATACTCAGCCACGGCGGTCCTACAGGAGCAACTTCAAATACCCTCAACTTAGGCATTCAATACTGGACAAGTCGAGGATTTGCAATCTTGGATGTCAATTACAGAGGAAGTACCGGATATGGTACTGAATACAGAAAGGCCCTAAATGGTAACTGGGGAATAAGTGATGTAGATGATTGTGTTAATGGTGGCAATTATCTTGTTTCAGAGGGCTTAGTCGACCCAGAAAAAATCGCCATCCGAGGTGGAAGTGCAGGAGGATTTACAACATTGGCTTGTCTGGCATTCACAGATTTCTTTGCAGCAGGGGCAAGTTACTATGGTGTCAGCGATCTTACTGCCTTAGCTGAAGAGACACATAAGTTTGAATCAAGGTATCTTGATTCAATGGTTGGAAAATACCCTGAAGAAAGGCAAAAATACCTCGATCGTTCACCTATTAACCACACAGAAAACTTGTCCTGCCCTGTAATTTTGTTTCAGGGACTGGAGGATAAAATCGTACTTCCTAATCAATCTCAAAAAATGTATGCATCGCTGAAGGCAAAAGGTATACCTGTGTCCTACCTGGAATTCGAGGAAGAGCAGCATGGGTTCAGGAAGTCAGAAAATATCCAGCGTGCGTTAGAAGCCGAATTTTACTTTTACTCACACGTGTTTGGCTTCAAGCCCTTTGATCCAATAGAGGCAGTTCAAATAGATAATAAATAATTTTTAAAGACCTGCGAACCTCAATTGCATCTCATCTTGAAGATTTTCAGAGGTCGCAAATCCCGACACCCCAACTCCAATTAAGCGGTATTTCTCATCCGCATTTTCTAACTCGAAACTTAAAAGCTCTAGAGCAGATTCTGCTATTTCAGATGAAATTTGCACCTTTTCTGGAATCGTTTTTTGCCTGGTCAAAACAGTGAAATCCGACCTTTTGAGTTTTAACTTTACGGTCCGGCCTCTCATATTCTTCTTCAGTAATGATTCGGCGACATGACCACTTAACCTCATGACTATCTCGTTAAGATCTTCCGCATCTGAAGTGTCCACTAATAAGGTAGTCTCAGAACTAATTGATTTACGTTCCCGTTGAGTTAACACTGGCATAGTATCAATCCCATTAGATATTTCGTTGATGTGAGTAGCGTTACTTCCAAAAATGCCAGAAAGTATTTCCATGGGTTGGGAGGCCAAATCTTCCACAGTATCGATTGATAACAGATGCAATTTAGCTGAAGTTTTCGGACCAATTCCCCATAAAACCTCAACGGGCAGCGGGTACAAGAATGGTATCTCGCCTCCAGGTCTTATAATGGTGAGTCCGTCAGGTTTATTAATGCTTGAAGCGATCTTGGCCACCGATTTGGAACTAGCAACCCCAACAGAAATAGTCAGTCCTAATTTTGACCAAACTTTTTGTTTTAAATCCCTTGCAATTTGTGGAGGGCTGATATTGTCGGCGATTAAATGGGTTACATCCAAGTACGCTTCGTCCAATGATAGTGGTTCAACTGAAGGAGTAATATCTCTAAATACTTCCATTACCTGCCTAGAAACTTCGCGGTACACTACAAATCTTGGTGATACGACCACAGTTTCGGGGCATTTTCTCAAAGCGGTGCTCATCGGCATGGCGGACTTAATCCCAAATTTTCTGGATTCATAAGAAGCGGATGCGACAACCCCTCTTCTACTCGGACTTCCTCCAACCACTACCGGTCTATTTCGTAACTCAGGAAAATCTCGCTGCTCCACCGCAGCAAAAAAAGCGTCGAAATCAGCATGCAATATGCCCCTGTTGT
>DTSF01000233.1 GCA_012965485.1 Dehalococcoidia bacterium | reverse complement strand
ACCCCCTTGCACAGTGTCAAATATGGGGTGTACAACATATATCTGAAAAGAAGTTCAATTTAAGTTGAATTTCAGGAGTCCTGGAGAGACCAGAAAATATACAAAGTCATCTTAAATGACCTCTCCAAGAAATTTTCCGGGTTTATGTCTTATGCACGCCTGCTCATATCGAGGGTAGCGTTAATGTAAGCAAGTGGGGGGTAGAAGTCGAAGGGTCGGGAAATCTCCGATATTGCCTTTTGAAAAAGGGGCTCAAATACCGAAGGTAGTTTTGTGTAAAATTTATGGACCGAGAAACGATTCAAAAGGCTAACAAAATCTGGAATTCTGTTCTGGGTAAATTAGAACTAAGCATTCCAAAGCCTAGCTATGATACTTGGCTTCGAAACACAGTTGGCATTTCGTTTACTTCTGATGAATTCAATGTGGAAACTCCAAACGCTTTCACTGCTCAATATTTAGAAGAACGTATGCTAGACATGCTTGAACAAGAATTAAGGACAACAATCGGCTTCGATGTTAAGCTCAAATTCGCCGTAATTAATGAAATTATTATTACCGGGGAAAATGAGCTAACTGTAATTCCATCTAGTCCATTCAGCAGATCAGATCGTACTGTGAAACACACAACATCTGACCATGATTTATTCCAAGACCAAATTTCCAATACTGTAGGTGAACCACGTATCGGATCCTATGACTTTAATACAAGATACACATTTGAAAATTTTATTGTTGGAAATTCCAATCAACTTGCATTTGCCGGGGCAAAGGCGGTTTCAGAAAACCCTGGAACAATTTTTAACCCTTTAGTGATTCACTCATCCGTAGGTTTGGGAAAGACACACTTATTACAGGCAATTGGCAACGAAACCAAAAAACTTGGCCTGACCGTGATCTATGTAACCTCGGAGGAATTTACGAATCAGTATGTGAAGGCAATTCAAAATGGACAAACTGAGGAATTCCGGAATAAATATAGAACTCTCGATGTCCTTTTAATTGATGACATCCAATTTCTTATAGGAAAAGAACAAACACAGGAAGGGTTTTTTCATACTTTCAACTCACTGCATGTAGAAAACAAACAAATAGTGGTTGCAAGTGATCGGAATATTGACGAACTAAGAACCTTGGAATCACGTATCACCTCAAGACTAACTGGTGGATTGGTCACTGATATTCAGGCACCCCAGCTAGAAACCAGAATAGCTATATTAAGGGGTAAGGCGGCCCAGCAAAGGTATGACATATCTCCGGATGTAATTGAATTTTTAGGAAATAAAATTCGTTCAAATATTAGAGAATTAGAAGGCCTTCTAAATCGAGTCGTTGCTTTGGCTCAGTTTCGCGATGAGCCTATTACAATTGAGTCTGTCAAGCGAATGGTGGGAGATTCAGAAAGACTTAACAAAAAACCTATATCGGATTCCAAAATCATTTCGGAAGTGTCGAACTACTTTGGAGTAACCTCTGATCAAATCATGGGACCCCTCAGAACAAAAACATATTTGGTACCTAGGCAAGTCGCGATGTTTCTTCTTAGGGAAGAAACATCCTTGAGTCTTTCTGCAATAGGCAAAATACTTGGTGGAAGAGATCATTCAACCGTGATACATGGCCACGAAAAAGTCGCTACATTGATCAATAAAGACGACAAGCTCAGAAGCGATATTTTAGCTATTAGAAATAACTTGACCGGTGCCGCCAGGGGATCTAGCTGACCCACTGCTAGAACCACTAAAGGTTTTTCTTCATGAGACTCATTTTAATTAGACATGGTGAAACCGACGCAAACTTATCGATGCGGTGGTCGGGCTCAAAGGACCTTGAAATCACCAACCTTACAACAGCTGGCAAAAGTCAGGCACAGGAATTAGGACATTGGTTTAAAAAAGAGAATTTTATCCCTACACATGTGTACGTGAGCCCACAAAAAAGAGCCCAGGACACCGCTCGCCTAGCAGGTGCACATTGGAGCATTCCTTTTGTCACTATAGACGACTTGAAAGAGACCGGTGCCGGAATTTTTGAGGGCCTCACGTGGAATGAGATTGAGGCAAAGTACCCGAAACAAGCGGCGGATTTTAAAGATAGTAGGGACTGGTCATATGTCGAGGAGTCAGAACAAGAAAACGACCGAAGGGATAGAGCCAATAGAATCTTGGATTTAGCTTTATCCCGACACTCTGACACCGATATTGTGGTCATGTTCTGCCATGCGGGAATAATTCAACACACAGTGAGTTGCATATTTGAGTCGCCAAAGCTCTGGGCCATAACCACAAAAAACACAGCGATATTTGAATTCCAACTGGATGCAAATAAATGGTCGGATTTATCAAGGCACCGTTTCAATCCGACCTCATGGCGAATACTTAGGTTTAATGAACAACCCCATCTTTCTCAGCAAAATAAATGACCAGCATCTGCAAATCTATTTATTTGGAAACCTCTGCGGTCACCTTTGATAGAACTGCTTAGGTTCCAGCTATCAGGATCAATTTCAAAATCAAATATTGCTGTATTAGGTATTCTTAGATTCCATACACGATTGGTTCCAAGAATTACTCCTATCAAATGAACTAAGAATCCACTATGTGAATAGGCAATAACAAAATCATTTGAGTTATGGCCTTCAACAAGAAATCCTATAACTGTCTCAGCTCTTTGCCTAATGTGACAACGAGTTTCAGCTTTTGGGACTAAATCAAAATTTCTGAATCTGCGAAATTCTTCAAATATCACAGAGTATTCCGTTGATAACTCATCAGAGGTTTTCCCTGAAAAGACCCCGGCATCGTTTTCTCTCAAATCTTGAATTTTATGAATAGGAGTAGCGGGCAAAGATATTTCGGCTGTTTTGTAAGCCCTTGTTAATGGACTAGAATAAACATGAGTAGGTTCCAATTCTTCCTTAACGAATCTTTCACGAAGCTTTTCACATTGGCCTTGACCGTCTTTCGAAAGATCAAAATCCATGGTCCCCTGCCAGCGACCTTCAGCATTAGCTTTGGATTGAGCATGCCTGACTAAGATTAATCTCATTTTTTTATACCTAACGGCGGGACGGTGTCCGATTTAAACTGGTTAGGCTGTTTTCTAAATCTATTGAAAATCCCTCCGGCAACAACCAAAAGCCCCGCAAATATCGTCAAAATAGTAGACAATTGAAATGCCCTCGCCATTGCTGAGGCATATGCGGTTCGCAAACCAATATCTTTAAGCTTCTCAGCATCCGATAAATCCGGTTCATACCCTAACCCGGCCATTACCGATACTACAATGGCGGTTGGTATTGCGATTCCTACAATATGGGCACCATTCCTGGTTAAATTTAAAAATGCAGAGACAATGCTATAGTGTTTTCTACCGGCACTCCCCATAATCGCACTGGTATTAGGGGCCATAAAAATACTCATTCCCATCCCAGACAACCCTGACGCTATACCCACTAAAGCCAGGGTAGAAGTCAGACTCACTTCAGAGAACAAATACATCGCCACAGAACAAAAAGCCATTCCGATAACTGATGGAACCGTGGTGCCAATTCTGTCAGCTAATCGCCCACTAATCGGACCAAAAATAGCCATTAAAATGGCCCCAGGTAGTAAATACAATGCTGCAGTGGCTGTTGTTAACCCTAGCCCTGAAACCAGAAAAAATGGCATTAAAAAAAACGTGCTTGAGCTTGCGGTAAAAGATATAAATCTTGAGGAAGAGTCCAAAGAAAAGGAAAAAGATTTAAATAGGCCAAGAGGCAATATTGGGTTTCTTGCTGTTTTTTCTCTAAAAAGGAACGCTGTGAACAGCAATATAGAACACAGAGTTCCTAAAATAATATAGGGAGAGGACAGTGATAATTTGTTAACAAAAGTTATAACCAACATTAGCGAGAGCAGGAATAACGCAGAAATGAAAGTTCCACTCCAATCAAAATTCTTGACGGAATCTTCTTTTTCAGGGATTTTCTGAGGATCAGGCGTTAAAATTAACATGGCAATAAACATTGCAAAAATGCTAAACATTGCTATGAAAATGAAAATGGCCCTCCATCCAAAATAACTATCAATACTGCCACCTAACACTGGGCCTCCAATAGCTCCTAGCCCAACGATCGTCATGTGTAACCCGAGGGCTTTACCTCTCTCTTTGTCAGGGAAAGAACGTGCAATCATTGCCATGCCATTCGCCTGCAAGGCTGAAGCACCAATACCCATAAAAATTTTGCCTACTATGACCATCCAAAATTCTTGGGAAAAAGCAGTGAGCGCGGTAGCACAAGCAAATATCAACAGCCCACCTATCCATATCCTTTTTCTCCCTATGGAGTCAGCAATAGCACCTGCCGGCATCATTAAAGCACTTACACTCAACATGTAGGCAATGGCCATCCACTGAGCAGTGGGAATATCTGCCCCAAAATGTTCTGCAATACTGGGAACAACTATAGCTGTCGCAGACTGTTCAACGATGGATATGAAGGTGCCAATAGCAACTGCCCCGTAAACCCACCATCGATATGAGGGTTTATCTTGGATTCGACTTAAAAAGAAAGGCATCGATACTATTTTTTACTGTGATCCAATTTGGGTAATGTGGATTTCTCCCTTGCCATCAGCAACAAATAGACTTTGAAAATCATAACCTCTACGTTTAATTTCATCACTGCCACCAGCCCTTCGATCCATTATGGCTAGCACTTTAACAACCTCGCAGCCTTCATCTTCTACCGCTTCAATGGCGTGAAACAAACTGCCTCCTGTTGTGCATGTGTCATCAACCACAGCAACCTTCTGCCCTTTATAAAAATGTCCTTCAATATTTCTACCACCGCCATGAGTCTTTTTTCCCTTCCTTACAATCAAAGCCGGCACAGGTTTCCCTTCGATGTAACTCAAGGTACTAACGGAGGAAACAATCGGATCGGCTCCTAAGGTAGGTCCTGCTAAGGCCTCTGCATTACATTTATACAGAATAGGTAAAAAACACTTAGCTGTGAGGTACGATCCTTCCGGATCAAGAGTCAATAGCCGACCATCAAAGTAGTAACAGCTTTTATTTCCTGACGTCAGGGTGAATTCACCGAATAGCAGAGCTTTTCTCTCTTTAGCTACTTCTAATAATCTCTCGATATCATTCATTTCAATAACAGAATATATTCCACAATAATATTAATTTAGGCCAATAAATGATATAGCTTTTCCTTCTGAATGTATTCATTTACTCCCTGAGGAACTAACCCTGTTACATCCTGCCCATTTTGAACAAGGTTTCTTACCTTGGTGGATGAAATCGCAGGAGAGTTAACTTCGATGGTTCTTAAGGAATATTTTCTTTGCCTAGATTGATATGGTTTCGATTTATCGATTTGGAAACCAGGACGGGTTAATCCAACAACTTCACATTCGGAGTGGAGTGAATCTGGGTCCTCCCATTTATCCATTTCAATTATTGAATCCGCCCCTAGCAGAACAATCACTTCATGGCCATTTCGTTTCAATTCCCTCACCGTGTCTAGAGTATAGGAAGGTCCAGACCGGAAAATCTCAATATCTGAGACTTCTAAGAAGGGGATTTTTTGAATTGCCAGGGACACCATGTGGTATCTTTCTTTTGGTGATGCCACTAATTTCGTTCTCTTTAAATAGGGATCTCCAGCAGGGATCATGATTACCTTATCCAATTGAAGAATTCGATGAGCAGAATTTGCAGCTTGGATGTGACCATTATGTACGGGGTCAAAAGTTCCCCCAAAGAGTCCAACGAACACTACAAACTCCTAATAAATTAAGTATCTCTATTTCTAGTGATTTTTGTGACAGGATACAGGATATTGTTGCAAAATCCTGATATTCTAGAGCCAATCAACACCTTGACTTGAGGCATTTTCTTGATGAAGTATGACTATTTAGTGATAGGCGCAGGTTCTGCAGGGGCGATAGTGGCCACTCGACTTTCAGAAGATCCTGAAAGCTCTGTTTTGCTTCTAGAAGGAGGACCTGACTACCCAATATTTGAAGATCTGCCAGAGGACGTTAAATATGGGTATGCCACAGGTACCGATCTAGCTGTCTCTGATGAACATGATTGGGGATACATTGCCACCGTAAACAACCAAAGTGAAACTGGCAATCGAATGATTCGACTGCCCAGAGGTAAACTAACAGGCGGCACAAGTTCAATCAACGGACAAATATTTCTTCGAGGATTAACTCACGATTTCGAAAGCTGGTCCGAAAACGGACTCCACAATTGGGATTACCAAAAAGTTCTGCCTTATTTCAGGAAACTAGAAACAGATTTGGATTTTCATGGGGATTTTCATGGAACCGATGGTCCAATCGCAGCGAAGCGGTTTCCCAGAGATCAATGGACCGCACCCCAAGAAGGATTTTATCAAGCGTGCATCGATAGGGACTTTGGCAAAGCCACAGATTTCAATCTTCCAGACGCAACAGGCGTAGGCGCACTCCCATGCAACAATCCAAACGGTATCCGCGTGAGTACTTCTCTTGGATATCTAACTCAATCAAGGCATCGTATGAATTTCACCTTACGATCAAATTGCACAGTAACAAGGCTTATAGTAGACAAAAATAAGATTTCAGCAGTCGAAGTGGAAAGTGGCGGAGATATATTTAGGGTGGAGGCAGAAACAGTGATACTCTCCGCAGGAAGTTTAGCCAACCCTAAAATATTAATGCTGTCTGGAATAGGCCCCCAAGACAATTTAATGTCATTTGGAATAAAACCCTTAATAAATTTGGAGGGCGTTGGCAAGAACCTTCAGGATCACCCACAGAATTTTGTGTTAGCCAAAGTAAAAAATCTCGAATCTTTAGATACTAAATCTCCACGGCTACAAGTTGGTTTGAGATACACATCTCAAGATTCAACCCTGACAGACGATATGATGATATGGATGGGTTCTTATGCTGTTAGTGGAGATTATAGGGACATATTGCCTTTACGCAATTCTCACAACAAAGTCCAACCACAGCTGACAGGGATACAGATCACAATTTCTCTCTATCTAGGTACAAGCAAAGGAAGTGTTGTTCTTAAGTCTGCGAACCCAGAAGACAAACCTATCGTGAATTTAAATCTGTTAGCAACTGAAAATGATGTTCATAAAATGGCAGAAGGTGTCCGATTGGCCTCTGAAATTATGGATAGTTCTTACCTAGAGGGCATAGTAGATTTTCGAACGAGCCCGACAAACAATATACTGGGCGATAAAAACAAATTCCACGAATGGCTCCGCTCCACAACCACTACGGGAAATCATCTGACAAGCACATGTTCCATGGGAAAATCTTCTAATAAATTTGCGGTTGTAGATGAAGATTGTCGCGTATTCGGGGTCGATAACCTATATATTGCTGACGCCTCCATAATGCCGGACACAGTCAGGGCAAACACCAATGTCACAACAATGATGATAGGAGAAAGATTGTCCGATTTTTTGAAAGGTAGCGAATAATGAGAACCCAAAGTTAGGAGTAAAAATGCCGAAAATTGATATTAATGGTATAGAAATAGAATATCAGCGATATGGGCCAAACACAGGGAGGGCAGAATCCATAATATTTGCTCATGGTGCAGGGGGCAATCTACTCTCATGGTTTCAACAAATACCTTATTTCTCTCGTAAATACGACTGCATAGTTTTCTCACACAGAGGATTTGGGCATTCCTATGATTCGAAGGACGCCCCAGGTGTGGAATCCTTTCCCGATGATTTGAAGAGCCTCGTGGATGCATTGGAAATCAAAAATATGCATTTAGTAGCCCAATCGATGGGCGGAAGAACAGCTTTAGGATTTGCGGTCAATCATCCCAAAAGGGTTTTAAGTATAACTTTTGCTGACACAACTGGAGCGATGGGTGAGCTCGATGTTGAAACAGCCCTTTCTCATTGGAGAGAATCCCACCCTGATACGAGAGGGATTGGCTTTAGGGCCCTTTCGGATGGATTTCGTACCCGTAATCCCGCTATGGCAAACCTTTATCTTCAAATACAAAGATCTAATCCTCCGAGAGATGTGAGTGGAGGGGTTCTTTATGGGGGTCCTAGAGCTAAAGATCTTAAAAAACTAATTATGCCCGTCCAGTTCATCGTTGGAGAAGATGACGAAATAACCCCGCCTCACGTCCTGAACCTGGCATCAGCTCATATTGAAGGGTCCAAAGTGATCATCATTCCTGATTGCGGTCACTCTGTTTATTTTGAAAAACCAGAAATATTCAACTTCGAGGTAGAGAAATTCATCGAAGGCTTCTCCGGTTAGGCAGGCCATATTATCAACTTTTTTTGTGTCTGTATTTAGATAAGCTCAAATCGTGCAATTTAAGAATTTTCTGCTATTCTGTAATTCACTTCCTAGGGGCAAAAATTTAAGACGAGTTTGGAGTAGGGTACATGATTAGTACTAAAGCCAATACAGAAATTAGCTTGATGGCACACCTTATGAGAAGGGCAGGATTTGGAGCTTCCCGAGAGGAACTCGAAACCAGGTGCAAAAAAGGGTACACGGAAACTGTGGAAGAGTTGTTGGCTCCCTTAACTCAAACTCCTGTTGATATATACGAATTTCTAAGATACTACCCAATGTGGTGGAAACCGGGAACCATGGGAGGGTTAGGTCAAGCCCCATGGGTTTGGACAATGATTAATACCGCCTCACCACTTCAGGAAAAGTTGTGCATTTTTTATCACAATATCTTTGCTACTGGGGTCTCTAAGGTTGATCACTACGACGAAATCCAAGATATGATTGATATGTTCCGAGAAAAGGGTCTTGGTCACTATAAGGATATTCTCCTTGAAGTAGCAAAAAGTCCAGCTATGATTTACTGGTTGGACAACAACGAAAATCATGCAGATTCCATTAACGAAAATTGGGGTCGAGAATTGTTAGAGCTGTTCACAATGGGGGTGGGGAATTATACCGAGGACGATGTCC
>DTSF01000232.1 GCA_012965485.1 Dehalococcoidia bacterium | reverse complement strand
AAGATATCGTAGTCGCGGCCGTCGGGGATGCCCTCACAAAACATCCTCGTTTAAATTCTTTCCTTAAAAATGACACGGTGTTATTGGCAAAGGACATTAATGTGGGCGTAGCAATGGCAGTACCTGATGGATTGATGGTGCCGGTCGTTAATTCTGTAAATGAAACCAGTCTCATTGAAATAGCAAAAAGTCTCCGAGATCTGGCAAACAAAACTCGTAAGAACAGTTTAAACATGGCCGAGGTTTCAAATGCAGGGTTCACTATAACTTCTTTGATGAATCATGACATCGACGTTTTCACCCCTTTGGTTGACCCGCCTCAAGTCGCGATTCTAGGGATCGGAAGAATAACTGATAAACCTGTAGTGGTCGATGGTGAAATCGTTATCCGGCAGATTATGCATATCAGTGTAACTTTTGATCATCGAGCTTTAGATGGTGTTCCCGTCGCTGAGTTTATTCACACTCTAAAAAGCAACCTTGAAGACCCCAAGTGGTTGAAGGAACGTTGCGTGAACAATCAACTACCTTCCAGACGCAATTAAAATTGATAAGCCATATGAATTTATCCGCCGGTTGTAATTAGCAATAAGAGAAATCACTCTTTGATCCTAGACATCATCTAAGTAGAGAACTTTAATGGGATTTAATTTATTTTTCTCAGGAGTGCTATCATCACCTTAGCAAGAGCTACGGACGATTCAGCTTGAAAGCGGAGATATAAATGTTACCTACAAGCACGGAACCGATGCAGATTAGGACCTCAAAGATTATTGATTCAAAAGGAGACGGTCCATGGTATGAAGCCCTATTCTCAGATGGACGCAATAATGTGGGGTTAATCTGTGACACTCCAGGATCGGTAAACGACGATCATTACCATCCTGACTTTAATGAGTTTTGGATCATACTCAAAGGTTCACTTGAGTTTGAAATAGGTGATTTCCCGGCCATACATGCCCACAAAGGAGATGTTGTACTAGCTCCTGCTGGAGAAAGACATCTGATAAGGACTATTGGCAATGAATCTTCTGTTAGATTGCATGTAAGCAAGATTGGTTCTGATCATGCCAATAGAAAAGATCGAGGCAATCAGACAGTCCCCTATCCTACTCAAAAAGAGCCCCCTAACCTTCTACATACCACTTTGGACTCAGTAATCGAACAACTGGGCGAACCACAGTGGGTAACTAGCATCATCAAGGATTCATTAAATACCGCCAATCTGGTATACAGTGCTCCTGGAACACCACATGACGCACACTGGCACCCAGAATTCGACGAATGGTGGACAATCCTGAAAGGGGAACTAACCTGGAATCTAGGTGAAAAACGCCCCGTATACCAGGTGAAAGAAGGCGATATCATGTATTTGCCTAGGGGATTGAAGCATCACATACTTACCCAAGGCTCGGAAACTTCCTTCAGATTGGCAATAACTGATTCCGAAGGGCTCCATGTTTTCCAGGAAGGCGATGAAGATGCGCCTCCTCCTCGAGAATAGAACCTTTAAGGCTACTATTTCACATGTCATCTCAGGTTTCGAGGCAACCATCAAATGAATTGACGTGATTAAATGGAGTGAAGTCTTTATCAGGACTCGAATCTGTACATTAGGTTTATGCATTGTGCTAAGGGCGTGGTTTTAGGGTTCTTTGGGGATTAGGTTGCCCCTATTTGTGCTGAGTACGATGGCCAGCCTTCACTAATATTATTGGCATCTTTGCATCCTCATTGTTTGTAACCAGCTCGTGGCCACCGAGGAGTTTCCAATATAGTCCAACGATGTAAAATTGATTACCTACGTACGGTTAGACTTGCACCGATCAAAAAGACGATTCCGAAGCCGGCCAGAACAATGATTTCGGTTCCGAAATCAACTAGACTGCGACCTTCCACCATTATCCCTACCAGCATTTCAACCGCATATCTCAAAGGCAAAACTATAGAAATCTTCTCGAGCACCCCTGGCATACTTTCAACTGGTACGATGACCCCTGTAAGAAAAATTTGAGGGACAATTATTATAGGTATGAACTGAACCACCTGGAATTCGTTCTTTGCGAAAGTGGATACTAATATTCCAAGGCTGACAGCTACTATGGTTAGCAACACTAAAACAAGAAACACATGCCAAATGGCCCCTTGATATGAAACGGGAAGAACCAGTATCGTGTAGCCGAGTATCACCGCCGATTGCAACATGGCGAAAAGTAGAAATCCAAATAAGTATCCTATCAACAGATCAGCTCTAGAAACAGGAGTTATATTCAATCGTTCGAGAGTACCCTGTGATCTCTCTCTTAAAAAGCTCACTCCTGTAAGTAAAAAGGTGAAGAACAACACAAACACTCCTAGCAATGCAGGAGCGATGTGGTTCAAGATATCCTCCTGATCAACTAGACTAAACCCCACCAAAGACACCACCAGGACTGGGGCCCCGATAATGAGTG
>DTSF01000231.1 GCA_012965485.1 Dehalococcoidia bacterium | reverse complement strand
TGGGCTGTTCTTGCTGTACCCAGTGACCGGCATTATCCACTAAGTGGACTTTGTCCATACGGGTGCATACTTCTTCTTTCATCCGATCTAAAGCACCGGGCCTCTGGTAGATTCCCCAATCTTGTCGTCCCGCAACAAACATAGCGGGAACCTCTATTATTCAACAGAACGGAGGCAAACCTCTTGAGGAAAGTGAATTGTTTTGCCCTGTATGCAGTGACCCTAGCTGGTGGGAAGGATAAAGATGGTGGGGAGGCGTATATGCCAAGAGGGGGCATGGCTTGAGGCTTTTTATATTTAGAAGGCTATACCGGTGACAGATTGGTGGATTGAAAAATACCCAACATTTCTTAATTTAAAGAGTTGAGAAACTCCAAGAGTACTATGTTGACCTCTTCCGGTACTTCCTGTTGAACCCAGTGACCTGCGCCTTCAATAACCCGGCTGACACGCATGTCGGAGCAATGAACGTCCGGTGTTTGGTATAGATCTAACCCAGGCACAAAAGTACGTACTACGTCCTTACTTCCGCCAATGAAACAGCTGGGTTGATCAACTGGTTCTACACCCATTGAGGGTAAATTATCAAAGTCTCGATCCTGATTCCGATAACGGTTAATTGGTCCACGAAAACCACCAGTCGAAAAGTTTTTAACATAGTATTCAAGATCATTATCTGTCAGCCACTCAGGGAAGGGATTCGGGTCTTTTAATCCTTCCAATAAAGATGCTGATGGCGGGCGGTTGAGCCAGCTATCTAGCGAAGATGCTCCGCCACTGATGGAGAAATATATTTTCCTGAGTGCCATACGTACGTCAGATTCTAATTCTTTTTCTGCGATTCCTTCTTTCTGAAAATATAGTTGATAAAAGAATTTGTCTTCATATAGTTGACGCCATGTTTGGATGTTGGAAACAGCACCGCGTTTTCGATAAGGAACGCTAAGACCAGCAACCGCCGACACCCGATCTTTATACAAAACTGCAGTGTTCCATACGATTGGCGCCCCCCAATCATGACCTATCAAAATAGCTCTTTTCTCAGCAAATGCATCGATCAAACCTACTATGTCAGCCATGTGATCAGCCATCCCGTAGGATTCAATCGCGTACGGCTTATCGCTACCTCCATAGCCCCTTACATCAAGGGCTACAACACGATACCCTGCCGCTGCAATAGGCTTTATCTGATGTCGCCACGAATACCAGAGCTCGGGGAACCCATGGACCATAATTACCAGAGGGCCGTTACCCTCAACTGCTACCCTTAACTTGATACCGTTGCTTTTAATTGTTCTAAGTTCGAATCTGTCATCCATTGCCAATACCACCTCAAGTAAGAATTGAATCAGTATCCCGCACCCAATAATAGTCGAAACTGATGTCAGTTAGCACTAATAGGCCACTAGATACAAAGACCCGTTATCTCCTGAAAAACGTGAAAACACTTGTTAGATGGAATATAAAGACGCTGTTTCGTGGTGTAGCGGTTTATCAAATGTCCCTGCCAAAGCTGAGATCGCCAGTTCGAATCTGGTCGGGGTCGCCACTTTAGGCCAAGGCTCCCTCATGCATCTGATAACGTCTCTTAGCAAACAATTCTTAGATGTCATATATTCCTACCCACGCTTTTAAGAATGGTTTTCTTTACAGTTAACAACCTATAATCTGTCCGTTGGCTGAAACTTATATCAAGGACATTACTAATGGTAGATCACCATCCCGAAGACAACGACCAAAACCAGGACCACCCCGATCATCATGGCCATGCTCATAGGGATCCTCCTTCAGGCATTCGTGGGAGTGGAAATTTTATTATTACTGGCTTAACCAGTGGTCATGGAGTTTTTCACTGGTTCCTGCAGTCATTCATTGTCTTGCTACCGGAGGTCGAAGCTACTTTTGGACTGTCAAAAGTCGGCGTTGGTTCCATATCAACAGTTAGGGAACTGGTATCAGGACTGATAACCCTTCCCGGGGGAATAATTGCAGACGCATTGAGAAAGTACTGGGGGGTAATTCTGGCTTTGTGTATGGCCGGATTCGGACTAGGTTGGCTTATCGTGGGGCAAGCACCTGTATTTCCATTACTCCTTTTGGGGGTAGCAATCGTCGCCGCAGCAGCATCTCTTTGGCACCTCCCGGCCATGGCTTCTCTTTCTCATCATTACTCTCGTAGAAGAGGTACAGCCCTATCTTTTCACGGCATAGGAGGAAACATTGGGGATGCAATCAGCCCCATTGCCACAGGATTCTTACTTGGTTATCTGGCATGGCAAGACATTCTAAGCATCTATGCTGCTGTTCCTATATTTTTAGCCTTCCTCGTTTACTGGGCGTTTAAAAATATCGGTCGTGCAGTTTCAGATGAGGAGGAGTCTAATTCTGGTCCGGACCGAATGGGCCAGACAAAAGCTATTTTAAAAAATCCACTTATTTGGGTAATTACATTTGCAGGTGGTAT
>DTSF01000230.1 GCA_012965485.1 Dehalococcoidia bacterium | reverse complement strand
CGACATCGCTGTGGTCGATCTGTCCGATGAGTTGAAATTATGCCTTAAGGACATAGATATTATTGTTTCCGAGATAGCCGAGAAATCTGATCTTCTAGGTACTAACCTCGAAGAAGAGCTAGATTTGCTAAGTCTTTATGAGGCCGTGCCAATATCCGATGCCTACCACAATGACATGAATTTGAGAGGCCAGCTAACTCTATTTAAAAGGGCTCTAGAGAAAATTTGCGAGGAAGAGTCCGACCTCGTGCACCAATTAACAACCACCCTGGAAGAAGAATTAAGCTACCAACCCACTCTTTAATAAGTCATTGTTTAAAAATCCGCCTCTAACAATCCGACCTCATTTCCTCAAAATTCTAGCATCACCGACCCGTTTAGTAATTTGTTGCTGATCTAGGTAATCCATAAACCCCAAAGCGTATTTTCTGCTTGTCTGAAAAAGATCTCGGAAATCACCGACGGTGATTTCTCCATGCCGTGATATGTAAGAACGAACCCCGTCCAGCATCTCGTTAAATGCATCAGATGAGAAAACTATTCCATCACTAACTCTAATCAATCGCCCCTTATCAATCAGGAAATTCAGAATATCTTCATCTACTTCTAAATCCGTCCTAGGTGAAAATTTGCCTTTAGATATACTTGCCAGGTAGACCTCGGAAATTCGACTCTGCTTTTCGGTCAAGTGTGATTCATGGCCTGTAAGAGCGATTAGGGAGGTAAAATCTCTCAACACCTTGATTCCTTCCAAAACATTCACAACAGCATTAAAACTTTCTGGAGGCAAAGTCAGTTTGTTCCTTAATTCTTCTCTGGGCATACCTTGCCTTAGGGGAAACTGTGCATGAAACAAATTAAGGCTCTGTTTAATTAAATCACAGATCTTTTCCCACCCTTTAGTGGTGAAAAAATATGACTTCTCAATATCTGGGGATGTAGACATTAGAACTTTCTCTGCTATCAATAAGTCTATGGTAGGAATTATCTCTTCTTCCTGCATTGTCGAGGAAGAAAGTAGTGAATCTAAAGTAGATGGGACAGCAGATTCAATAATATTAAGAATTATTTCAGAGGGGGTGCCGGATTCTAAAGATTCGAGTTTTTGCAAGGTGGAAGGGTGTCTTCTCCTGTGTCGTTTTGCTCGGGTATCGACAATACGCCCTCCACCAAGTGTAGTCATATTTGATCGAATAATGTAGTGGTCACCTCTGAGAACTGGTAATGCCTTTTCAGGTTTAAGTTGTGCCCATGTAGTGTTACCAGGTTGTACTTCCTCCTCCTCCAGCAACCTCAACCGGGCTACAACTTCGGAGCTTCCGGTATGCAAAGTAACGAACATGTTGTGACGTAATGGATTAGGTGCATCTTCAACAACATTTAGCCGAATATCAAAAGCCTCAGAGAGATCTATGAAATTTGGGAAACTCAAAACGTCTCCTCTGGTAATTTGTGTAGATTCTATTCCAGATAGGTTCGCAGCGACTCGTGTACCGGGGCCAAAGCTGGCTCCTGATTTACCATGAGACTGAAGACCTCTTATACGTGCCTTTAACCCAATGGGAATTATTTCTACTTCCTGGCCTACTGACAAAAAACCATCGATTAAAGTCCCTGTCACTACAGTACCAAATCCACTGATAGAGAAAGCTCTATCAATGGGTAATCTGGGTCTATTAAAATCCTTTTTTGCAGTAGCCTTATCCAAGGCGGAATCTATAGAATCCAAAAGATTGGAAATGCCTGAACCGGTAGTTGCCGAAGCGGATATTATTTCGGCCCCTTCCAAGGTAGTGCCAGCCAACAATTCCTCTACCTCCGCATAGACCAGTTCCAGCCAATCTTCATCAACCAAATCTTCCTTAGTTACAACTACCACTCCATTGGTGACGCCTAACAAATGTAGAATTGCGAGATGCTCTCTAGTTTGCGGCATCACAGACTCATCTGCTGCGACAACCAGGAGAGCCATGTCAATACCGGCAACCCCTGCCAACATATTACTGACAAATTTTTCATGGCCTGGAACATCAACTATACTGACTTCTCTCCCAGACGGAAGCATAATCCAGGCAAAGCCAATATCAATGGTCATGCCGCGATCCTTCTCCTCTTGAAATCTGTCAGGATCGATACCTGTCAGACATTCAACAAGCGTAGATTTCCCATGATCAACATGACCGGCAGTACCTATAACGTACACAACAAATCCTTAATTTACTGTCAAATACAATGCATGAATATTACAATAGAATCGTATATAAATATGATGCTAAATTGATACAGCCATTCGGCTCTGCTAAGGTAGAGTTTGATTCGTAATTGAGAAGTGGGAGGAAAAATCATGAATGATGCGGTCATAGTTTCCGGAGCAAGAACTCCAGTTGGTAGATTCGGAGGAGCTTTCAAAGATGTTGGAGCACCAGATCTAGGATCCATTGCAATTAAAGCTGCTATTGAGAGATCGGGCATATCT
>DTSF01000229.1:1354-2477 GCA_012965485.1 Dehalococcoidia bacterium | reverse complement strand
ACGACTATAATTTGCAGTATCTACAGTGATACAAAACCCTTTATAATCAGCCGACTTCGCTCTAGATATCATCTCTTTAGTCCATTCCCAGTCCCCATGGGCCTTGGGACTCTTTAGCAGGGGCTTCTGAATCTGAGACCACTATGAGGAGAAATAGGCTGGCTTTTGATAAGGTTGCTTTTCGACCAAGGGTTCTGGTGGACGTTTCTAGTGTTAACCCTTCGACAACCTTCATAGGTCATAAAATACGGATACCAGTTTTATTGGCTCCTATTGGGTCGCTGCAGGTTTTCATTCCGGAAGGTGGGGCGGCTGCCACTGCTGCAGCGGGAGAATTTGGCACCATGCACGTGGTTAGTTCTGTAACTCAACCATCCCTGGAAGAAACCTCTGCTACCACTGACTTCCCCAAGTCATATCAGCTTTATATCCATGGGGACTGGGAATGGACTAAAGAGATGATATCTAGAGCGAAGTCGGCTGACTATAAAGGGTTTTGTATCACTGTAGATACTGCAAATTATAGTCGTAGGGAAAGACCGATGCTCAGCAGATGGACTCCGGTTTCAAGAAGAAACCCTGTCGACCCGAAATGGCAAGCTTCGGTTACGTGGGACAGCATCGATAAGATAAAGTCAGAGGCAGAGTTACCTTTTATGTTAAAAGGTATAGCAACTGCAGAAGATGCAAAAATAGCGATAGAACACGGAGTGGACGTGGTGTGGATTTCCAATCACGGAGGTAGGCAGCTTGACCACGGGCAGGGAACGATGGAAATGCTCCCTGAGATAGTTGAGGCAGTTGATGGTAAAGCTGAGATTGTATTGGATGGTGGAGTGCAGCGAGGTTCCGATGTTGTGAAGGCGGTGGCTATGGGAGCTACAGCCGTTGCAATCGGTAAGATGCAAGGATGGGGGCTAGCTGCTGGAGGTGTTCCAGGGATGGTTAGAGTGCTTGAAATACTTGAAGAAGAGATAAGGATCGCTATGGGATTGATGGGTGTTACAGCGATGGACCAACTCAACCCAAATTATGTTTGTCCTGCTGACTTAGTGACTATGCCCCACGAAATGAGTTCATGGGTGAATATGCCTGTCGATAGAATTCCATAGGGAAGTCAGGG
>DTSF01000229.1:0-1344 GCA_012965485.1 Dehalococcoidia bacterium | reverse complement strand
TAGCTTCTCCTGCGAGAATTGATTTTAAATTGTTCACGAAAGCACCTTTGGCGAGTACCGGATCGCATCCTAGTGAACGGGCAATCTCCATAGAATTTGTGTCTTCGTGTGGCCCGTAGGCTATCATCTTGGGATTCAGGTCTTCATCTTCTTGAAAAATTTGTAATGCCTTTGACCAGAAATCTTGATCATACTCTAGGTCTGCAACAACGAAATCGATGTCAGATTCTTCGATCAATTTGTTTAATCGGTCAAGGTCAGAAACCTTTATTACAGAAACACTTGAGCCGGCGGCCATTTGAATTCTGGGAAGAAACATCAGATTGTTTGATAACAAGAGTAATGTTGTCACTATTTACCTTTCGCATTAATTAATTTAAGCGTATTTTAATACGAGTCATATCATTTTATGTAGGTAGCCTATCAATTGGGGTGATTGTATATGTTATTAAAAATACAAGCTTCGGACGAACCAGGATCTATTTTAGGGGCAATTTTTAACCATTTCCCTGCAGCTACTGACGGTAAATGGAATATATTAATTGGATTTGAAGCCTTTTTGGCTGTTCTAATCAGCTCTATCATAGCTATGTCTTTCGCTATCCCTCAGGCAGGATTGGCTTCTATTGCACTAGCGTGTGCCGCTATAGTTCCCCGTGTAAACCAGATACAGCGGGTAAATCGCGACCGTATATGGGATTTGGGAATGAGCGGATGGGAGGCTAATCGGAAGAGCATTATTTCCGTAACGATATTATTTATTGGGATGGTGCTAGCCTACGCCGTGGTCGGACTTGTTTTACCGCAAGCTACTCTCCAGGAACAGTACACTTTTATCATGGATAGGGGTACGGCCTATAACAGTACTGACTTGTCTCCAGAAAGGTTTGCTCACGGAATGACTTTCTTACGGATCAATACTTATGTGTTGATAGTCTTTTTCATTTTCGCTTTTATATACAGAGGCCTTGGAACTAGTATGGCGCTAGGTTGGAATGCCGGTGTTTGGGCTATAACTCTAGTAACAGCAGTTAAAGTGAATATGGCAGCTGCGGCCAGCCCTATATTGTTGGCTCTTATCGCGACGGTTGCTTTAAGCCCACATGTTCTGCTTGAGGGCCTTGCTTACCTGAGTGGTTCTCTAGCAGCTATTTTCTTCTCCCGGGGAGTCACTTTATATAAGCCGACGGATTCAAGATTCTTTAAGGTTCTAAATGCTGTAGTTGTCCTGGCGGTTGTGTCTTTTGGTATGGTTATTTTGGCAGCAGTGGTCGAACACTTCTGGGCGCCATTCATGCTGGGTTTCCTTTAAAAACTCACCTGTATTAAACTATTTATAATTTA